>JAFALP010000271.1 GCA_019234175.1 Actinomycetota bacterium
CTGGCTCGTCGTCGAGGGCGACGAGTCGGACCGTTCCGTCGCCGCGCTTCGTCCCGAGATCGCGGTGCTCCTGAACGTCGACCTCGACCACCACACGACGTTCGCCTCCGTCGCCGAGGTCGAAGAGCTCTTCGACACCTGGCTCACGCAGGTCCCGCACGTGGTGCGCGCCGAACAGTTGCAGCCGGTGGACGTCCCGCTGAGTGTCCCGGGTGCGCACAACCGCCGGAACGCCGCAGCCGCGCTCGCCGCGCTCGAGCTGGCCGGCGTCGAGGGCGCCGCGGGCGTCATCGGCGAGTTCACCGGCGTGGGACGGCGACTGCAGCCGCGTGGGGAGAGCGTCTTCGACAGCTACGCGCACCATCCGGCCGAGATCGCAGCCGACATCGCCGCCGTCGACCACCCTGTGATCGCGTTGTTCCAGCCGCACCTCTATTCGCGGACGCGCCACCTTGCGCACGAGTTCGCGGTCGCGCTCGCCGCTGCCGACGCCGTGTGCGTGACGGACATCTATCCCGCCCGCGAGGAGCCGATCCCGGGGGTGAGCGGACGCCTGATCGTCGACGAGCTCGCGCGCGTGCGTCCCGGCATGCGCATCGGCTGGGCGCCGACGCTCGAGGACGGCGCGCGCATTGTCGCGGGCTGGCGGCGGCCGGGCGACACCGTCTTGACGCTCGGGGCCGGCGACGTCGACCGCGCGGCGGAGCTCGTGTGACCGACCTCTCGCGGTACACGACGCTCGGCACCGGCGGGCCTGCGCTCGAGCTCGCCGAGCCGCGAACGGTGGCTGAGGTGGAGGCGCTCCTGCGACGCCGGACGCCGGTGGCGACGATCGGCCTCGGGTCGAACCTGCTCGTCGCCGACGACGGCGTCAACGCGCTCGTGCTGAAGCTCGCCGGCGACCTGGCCGCCGTCGCGATCGACGGCGACCTCGTGCGCGCCGGCGGCGGCGCGGCCAACGCCGTCGTCCTCCACCGCGTGCGGACGGCGGGCCTCGGGGGCTTCGAGTTCGCGTGCGCCATCCCGGGGACGATCGGGGGCGGCGTCTGGATGAACGGCGGCGCCTACGGCGGGGACTTTTCGCAGGTCCTCGTCCGCGCGCTCGTCGCCACGGCCGACGGCACCGGCTGGCTCACGCCGGAGGAGCTCGGCCTTTCCTACCGGCACTCCGACCTCGTGCACGGCCAGGTGGTGCTGCAGGCGGAGCTCCGGCTGACGCCCCGCCCGCCGGAGGAGATCAAGGCGGCCGTGCGCCGGCTGAATGCCGAGCGGAAGGCGGCGCAGCCCACGAACCGGCGGACGTTCGGGAGCGTCTTCAAGAATCCGGACCACGACCTGAGCGCAGGGCGGATGCTGGAGGCCTGCGGGCTGAAGGGCCACCGCATCGGCGGCGCGCAGATCTCGCCGAAGCACGCGAACTTCATCGAGAACGCCGGCGGTGCGCGCACGGAGGACGCGCTCGCCCTCATGGCCGAGGCGCGGCGGCGCGCCCGCGAGCAGTTCGGCGTCGACCTCGTGCACGAGGTCGAGCTGCTCGGCGACATCGCCGTCACGTAGGAGCGGCCGCGCGTGCGGCGAACCTCTGAGGGTGGCCGCAAGGCGGCGTGCGCTTGCCATCGCAATCGCGGTGCCGGTCCTTCTCGCCGGCGCGTACGCCCTTGCCCGCGAAACGTCGATGTTCGCCGTGCGCACGATCTCCGTCTCCGGCGGCACGCCGCAGCTGCAGGCGCAGGTGCGCGCCGCGCTCGCGCCCGCGCTCGGGCGCAGCCTCGTCGGGCTCGACGTGTCGTCGCTCCGCCGCCGCGTCGACGCCCTGCCCGCCGTCGTGTCGTCGAGCTACGACCGTTCGTTCCCGAGCACCCTGCACGTGACGATCACGCCGGAACAGCCCGTCGCCGTTCTCCATCGCGGCAAGGAGACCTGGCTCGTCTCCGGCACCGGCCGCACGATCGAGCGCGTCCCGCCTCACACGGACATGACGCTTCCGCGTATCTGGGTGCCGACCGCGGCGCCGGTCGAGCCGGGCGCGTTCCTCGCCGCCGACGAGGGCGGGACGGCCGCGCACGTCCTCGCGCTCGCAGAGGGGTTCCCGGCGCGGTTCACGATCGTCTCGCTCGTCCACGGGGAGCTCACGCTGCAGCTGCGCGACGGCCTCGAGCTCCGCCTCGGCGATCCCGTCGACGTCCGCCTCAAGCTCGCGGTCGCGCGGCGTGCGCTCGGCGTCCTCCCCGCCGGCACGACGTACCTCGACGTCTCGCTGCCGCAGCGCCCCGTGGCGGGGTCGAACCCTCAAGTCTCGACTTCAGCTTGATGGTTGCGAGGCTCCACCGCTGATTGACAGCGAGGTTTTCCACAACTACCCTGCGCCGCGAAGTCCCTGCAATCGCCCCGACGCTCGACTAAAGGTTCAGGTATCCGCCCCATGAGCATGCGAGACCCTTCCGGCAACTACCTCGCCGTCATCAAGGTCGTCGGCGTGGGCGGCGGCGGCACGAACGCCGTCAACCGCATGGTCGACGCCGGCCTGACCGGAGTCGAGTTCATCGCCGTGAACACCGACGCGCAGGCGCTGACGATGTGCGACGCCGACGTGAAGATCCACATCGGCTCGAAGGCGACGCGCGGCCTCGGCGCCGGCGCCGATCCCGCCGTCGGCCTCGCCGCCGCGCAGGAGAGCCGCGACGAGCTGAAGGAGGCGATGAAGGGCGCCGACATGATCTTCGTCACGGCCGGCGAGGGCGGCGGCACCGGGACGGGCGCCGCGCCGGTCGTCGCCGAGCTCGCACGCGAGCTGGAGGCGCTCACCGTCGGCGTCGTCACGAAGCCGTTCGTGTTCGAGGGGCGGAAGCGGTCGCAGCAGGCCGAGCTCGGCATCCAGAATCTCCGCGACGGCGTCGACACGCTCATCGTCATCGAGAACGACCGGCTCCTGCAGGTGGTCGAGAAGCAGACCTCGGTCGTCGAGGCGTTCCGCATGGCCGACGACGTCCTGCGCCAGGGTGTGCAGGGCATCACCGACCTGATCACGGTGCCGGGGCTCGTCAACCTCGACTTCGCCGACGTGCGCACGATCATGCGCGACGCCGGCTCAGCCCTCATGGGCATCGGCTCGTCGTCCGGCGAGAACCGCGCCGCCGAGGCCGCCCGCGCCGCCGTCTCCTCGCCGCTGCTCGAGACCTCGATCGAGGGCGCCACCGGCATCCTCCTGAACATCACCGGCGGCCCCGACATCGGGCTCTTCGAGGTGAACGAGGCGGCCGAGGTGGTCACCAGTGCCGCCGACCAGAACGCGAACGTCATCTTCGGCGCCGTCATCGACGACGCCCTCGGCGACGAGATCCGGGTCACCGTCATCGCCACCGGCTTCGGCGCCCAGCGCCGCCGCCGGCGCCGCGAGGGCGCGCTCGAGGCGCCGATCCCGTCGGGCGTCCCCGGCGGCGGCTTCGAGATCCCCGACGAGGCGCTCGACGTCCCGTCGTTCCTGCGCGAAGACTGATTTCGCCCGGACAGGTTTGACGCCGCCCGGACCGCGGTAGACAGGGCGTGCCCTCAAAGGGTTGGTGCCCCATAACGCCAACCCCACGACCCGGTCCGCCGCCCCGGTATGTCGAAAGACGTATCGGGGCGGCCCCGTTCTGGGCCCGTCACTAGGATCGGACGTGCATGGCGCAGACCCTCCTCCGCACGCCGCTGCACGACCGGCATGTCGCGCTCGGCGCGAAGATGGTGCCCTTCGCGGGCTGGGAGATGCCCGTCCAGTACTCGGGCGTCATCCAGGAGCACCGGGCCGTCCGCGCCGACTCGGGCGTCTTCGACGTCTCGCACATGGGCGAGATCGAGGTGGAAGGCCCGCGGGCGGCGGCGCTGCTCCAAAGCGTCCTCTCGAACGACCTGGACAAGATCGAGCCCGGTCAGGCGCAGTACACGCTCCTGACGAACGAGCGCGGCGGGATCATCGACGACCTCATCGTCTACCGGCTGAGCGACTGCCGGTACTTCCTCGTCGTCAACGCCGGCAACCGGGACGCCGACTTCCGCTGGATCAAGGCGCGGGAGATCCGAGGCTCCGAGGTCAGCGACGTCTCCGACGAGTATGCGCTCCTCGCCGTGCAGGGGCCGCGAGCGACCGAGCGCCTGGGCCTTCCGCCTGCGAAGGCGTTCACGTTCGCCGAGAGCGCGATCGACGGCGTCGAGGTCATGGTCAACCGCACCGGGTACACGGGCGAAGACGGGTGCGAGCTTCTCTGCATGGCCGAGGATGCGGTCGCGCTCTGGGACGCGGTGCTCGCGCGCGGCGTCGTGCCGTGCGGGCTCGGCGCGCGCGACACCCTTCGCCTCGAGGTCTGCTATCCGCTGCACGGCAACGACATCGGGCCCGACACGGATCCGATCTCGGCCGCGCTCGGGTGGACGTGCGCGCTCGGCAAGGAGTTCACCGGCGTCGAGGTGATCCGGCAGGTGAAGGAGGAGGGGCCGGCGCGCAAGCTCGTCCCGTTCGTGATGGAGGAGACGGCGATCCCGCGCCAGGGCATGACGATCGCGGGCGGCGGTGAGGTCACCTCCGGCACGCATTCGCCGATGCTCGACGTCGGCATCGGCATGGCGTACGTCCCTGCCGCGTCCGCGAAGGCCGGCACCGAGCTCGTGATCGACGTGCGCGG
>JAFALP010000227.1 GCA_019234175.1 Actinomycetota bacterium
CGCGCCGCCGCAGCGCGCGAGGCGGTAGCCGCCATTTTCCTTCGTGAACTGAACGCCGAGCTCCTCGAGCCAGTGAATGGCCGACGGCGCCTCCGAGGTGAGCACCTCGACGAGCTCCATGTTCGCCGTCTCGTGCGAGCTCTTCCAGATGTCCTCGGCGTGGATCTCGGGCGAGTCGTCCGCGGCGAAGGCGGCCTGGATGCCGCCCTGCGCCTTCGCCGAGTTGCACGACTGGAGCGAGCCCTTCGTGGCGATCGCGACGCGCGCCCCCGCCTTCTCGGCGGACACGGCGGCGGCGAGGCCCGAGGCCCCGCTTCCGATCACGAGCACGTCGAATACGGCCGGAGACGCCACGCCGTGGAGGATGGTACCCAGCTTCCGATAATTCCACCAATAAGCCATTCCTATTTATCGGCCTCGCCGTCATGGCCGAAAGAGCCATCTTGATTGTCAGAACTGGCAACGGTAGCTTCCCGGAACTGGCGTCCATACGAGGAGGCGGCGATGTTCGACAAGCTGTCCGAGGAGCTGCTCGACCTGCGGGTGACGGAGCGCGGATCTCCGGCCGTGGGCAACGCCTTCGCGGCGTTCCCGCTGTGCTGCAGCATCGTCCTCTGCTGCTCGAGCTCGAGCTCGGGCCCGAAGGCCGAGTAGGCGACGGTGGAGCGGCCGCTGTTGAAGCCCTGGTACCGCCTGTCCGTCGACGGCGGCCGCTCCACCCTGCGTTACGCCGGATCGGTGCTGGAGTTCGAAGGCGAAGCGGCCGAGCGGCTGCTTCCGCACCTGCTGCCGCTCCTCGACGGGACGAGATCGGTCGAGCAGGTGGTCGCGGAGCTCGGGGAGCCGGTGCGCCCCGCGATCGAGCACGCCCTCGCGATCCTTCGTGCGCACGACCTGCTGACGGAGCCGGCCCGCACAGACCGTGCGAGGCGGTGCGCCGAGCTGCTCGCCGCGACGGACCCCGCCGGCCGGACCGTGGCGGACCTCGGCGCGCGGGTGGCCGCGGTCGAGGTCTTCGTCCTCGGCGGCGCGCCTGCCGCCGAGCTGGCAGGTCGGCTGCTCCAGGCGAGCGGTGCGGGATCGGTCGAGCGCCTCGGCTGGGACGACCCGGTCCCGGACGGGTTCGTCGTCGCCGCGCCTGGGAGCGGCGAGCTGCCGCGCTTGGAGGAGTGGAACCGCCGCGCGCTCGCCGCCGGCACGACCTGGCTGCAGGTCCTTCCGTTCGACGGGCGCCTCGCCGCGGTCGGGCCGGTGTTCGTGCCGGGACAGACCGCATGTCACGCGTGCTTCCTCCATCGCCGCGACGCGACCATCGCGCCGCTTCGAGACCGGAGCGCGAGCGGGCACGGCGGTGCCCCGGGCCTGGATGCGATCGCGGCCGGGCTCGCGGCGCACATGACGCTCCGCCGGCTCGCGGCCGACGACATCGGCGACTCCGGGGTCCTCGTCGCCGTCGAGGCGGCGCAGGAGCTGCGCTGCACGCGCCACTTCGTCCACCGCGTCCCGCGTTGCCCGGCGTGCTCACGCGCGAGCGCGGCGCTTCCGTGGAGCGCCGTTGCCGCCTGAGGCGCTCGTCTCGCCCTTCGTGGGCATCGTTCGCGGCGTCCAGGAGGTGCTCGCGGGCCCCGAGGACCTGCGCCTCGCGACGGCGTGGTGCGAGACTGCGTTCGTCGAGACGGGCGGCGCCTACAGCGGCGCGGGCTCGGCGGCGACGTTCGCGGCTGCGCGGACGACGGCGATCTGCGAAGCGGCGGAGCGCTACTCGGCGTCCATCCCGAACGACGAGGCGATCGTGCTCGCGTCCGCGCGCGACCTGGGCGAGTCCGCGGTCGATCCGGAGCGGTTCGCGCTCTTCTCCGAGCGCCAGTACCGGTCACCCGGGTTCGGCTACGTGCGCTTCGATCGCGACACGCGACTCGGATGGGTCGAGGGCCGATCCCTGCCGGACGGTCGGCCGGCGTGGCTGCCGGCGCAGCTCGTCCATCTCGCCGGCCGCGACGACGAACCGCAGATCGCGCAGGTCACGAGCAGCGGCCTCGCCTGCGGCGCGACGATCGCCGATGCGACGCTCGCGGCGCTGCTCGAGCTCATCGAGCGCGACGCGTTCATGATCACGTGGAAGGCCCGGCTGAGCTTCCCGCTCCTCGACGGGTACGACGCCTCGTTCGTCGCGCCGACAGGGCTCGCACACCGCGTCGTCGACCTGAGCGCGTTCTGGGACGTGCCGTGCGCCGCCGCGGTCGTGCGGAGCACCGCGCCCGAGACGGCGCCGCTCGGCGTGGGCGCCGCCGCCGCGCCGACGATCGAGCGCGCGGCGGCGAAGGCCCTCGACGAGGCGACGCGGGTCCGAACCTGGGCCGAGGCGCTCCGACGGGGTGACGTCCCGATGCCCGAGCGCGTCGCGACGTTCGAGGATCACATCAGGGTCTACGCCGAGCCCGGGAACGTCGCGCGGACGCGCTTTCTCGACGCCTCCAGGGAGCTTCGCCACGTCGGCGACGTCGCGTCGCTCACGGGAACGTCCACGGAGGCTCGGATCGCCGCGATCTGCCGACGGTTGGCGCATCGCGGCGCATCGGCGTACGCCGTCGACGTGACGTCACCGGACGTCGCCGCCGCCGGACTCGCAGTCGTTCGGGTCATCGCACCGGAGCTGTGCGCGCTCGACGTCGAGCACGACGCGCCGCTCCTCGGCGGCCGCAGGCTCTACGAGGAACCACGTCGTCTGGGCATGCGCGGCCGGGTGCTCACCGAGGACGACGTCAACCCCGACCCGCATCCCTTTCCGTGAAGCCACTCGTTCGCGCGGTCTTGTACGGCGACGACGAGCCCGGCCTCGACGATCCCGCCGAGCTCTACCACGAGGCGTCGAAGCTCCATCCGGCGCTCGCGTTCCGGCAAGCGTCGGGGCTGGCGCGCTTGGGCGTGAGCGAGGAGCTTCAAGCGGCAGCCCTGCACGCGCAACGTCGCAACTCCCAGCTTCCGTTCAGCCCTCTCGGGGAGCCGGATCATCCGGCCTGCTCGCTTTGGACAGCGCTCGACCGGCGTCGCAGCAGCCGCACGTTCGGCGACGGCGTAATCGAGGTCGCCGCGCTCGCGACGATCCTCGACGCGGCCTACGGCCTGCGCGACGGCACGCGCCGAACGGTCCCGTCGGGTGGTGCGCTCTATCCGTTGGAGCTGTACGTCGCCGCACGAAGGGTCGAGCGGATCGAGGCTGCGACCTATCGCTACGACCCGCAGCGCCACGGTCTCGAGCTGTACACGCGCGGGGATCCATGGCCGGCGCTCACGGGCGCGTGCCCACTCGACGGCCTCGTCGACGGCGGGGCGGCAGCGATCCTCGTCCGCGCCGTGTTCGGCAGGACACGGTTCAAGTACGGCCAGCGCGGCTACCGCTTCGCCCTGCTCGAGGCCGGCCACGCGATGCAGAACGCCGTGCTCGCAGCGGCGGCGCTCCAGGTGCCGGCGCTCCCGCTCGGCGGCTATTACGACGCACGCGTCGACGAGCTCGTCGGCGCCGACGGTGTCGAGGAGTCGGTGGTGTACGCGCTCGTCCTCGGCGGGCGATGAGCAGGCCGGTCACCTCCGTCGTGCTGCTGGCGGCGCTCGGCCCGTTGCTGCTCTGGCTCGCACCGACGGCGCCGCCCCGCGCTCCGATCGTGGCGGGCGCTGCTGCACCGATCGGCGTCATGGCAGGAGTCGCGCTGTTCGTCTGCCTCTCCCGCGGTCGGCCGCGAGTGCTCCTCACGCGGCTCGCGCTCGTGACCGCGCTCGTCGTCGCCGCCGCGGGAACGAGTGAGGAAGCGATCTGGCGCGCATTCGCGCTCGGCCGGTTGGCGCCCGTGCTCGGAGCCTGGACCGCGATCGCGGTGACGACCGCCGCCTTCGCCGTCACGCACCTCCCCGCCCTCCGTGTGCGCGGTGCCGCCGCGCAGCTCGCGACGGGCCTCGTCTTCGGCGTGCTCTTCACGCTCACGGGCAGCCTGTTCGCGTGCGCGCTCGCGCACGCGACGTACAACGTGCTCGCCGTTCTCGGCCGCCACGTGCTTCCGGCGAACGCGGCGTTCTCGCTGCGGCGAGTCGAAAAGCGTCTCGGACGGCGCACGATCCTGTCGTCGATCGACCTCTGCGTGGAACGTGGGACGCTCGTGTCGCTGCTCGGGCCGAACGGTGCCGGCAAGACCACGCTCGTCAGCCTGCTCCTCGGGCTTCGCCGCCCGACCGTGGGCGACGTCCGCGTCTTCGGCGGCGATCCGCGCGACTGGCGCGCACGCCGTCGGCTCGGCGCCACGCCGCAGGAGATGGGATTCCCGCCGACGCTTCGCGTCTCCGAGGTGCTCGACATCGCCGGAGGGCGCGGCGGCATCGAGGCCTTCGGCCTGCAAGACGTCTTGCGCAGGCAGACGGGTGCGCTCTCCGGCGGTCAGCGCCGCCGGCTTGCGCTCGCAATCGCATTCGCGCGCAGTCCCGACCTCGTCGTGCTCGACGAGCCGACGACCGGTCTCGACGTCGAGGCGCGTCGTGCTGCGTGGGGAGCGATTCGAAGCTTCGCCGCCGGCGGAGGGACGGTGCTCCTGACGACGCACCATCTCGAGGAGGCGCGTGTGCTGTCCGATCGCGTCGTCGTCCTCGCCGAGGGGCGAATCGTGGCCGACGGCTCGCCCGCCGCTCTCGAGGCGTGCGCGGGCGCCGACCTCGAGACGGCGTTCCTGCGACTCGTTCGCGCATGAACGCGGTCGTGGTCCATACGCGCGCGCAGATTCTCGAGCTCGTGCGCTTCCCGGGGTTCACGATCGGCACGCTCGCGTTTCCGACCATCGTGTTCGCGCTCTTCGGGCTTCCCCGAGCGGGAATGCATCCCGAGATCCTGCTCGCCTCGTACGCAGCGTTCGGCGTGCTCGGCGTCGGCTTCTTCCAGTTCGGCGTGTCCGGGGCGATCGAGCGCGGGACACCGTGGCAGGCGTGGGTGCGAACGCTTCCTCTCCGCCCGATCGTCCGCATCGCGGCGCGCGTCCTCGCCGCACTCGTGTTCACGATCGCGTCGGTCGCCGTCGTCGTCACGACCGCGCTCGCGACGACGTCGGCTTCGCTGTCGCCGCTCGAATGGGTGCGGATGCTGACGGCGCTGCTTCTCGGGTCCATCCCCTTCGTCCTGCTCGGCCTCGCCATCGCGTACTGGGCGTCGCCGAAGAGCGCGCTTCCCGTGGCGAACATCCTGTACATGCTCCTGGCCTACGCCGGCGGACTGTGGACCGGGCCCACCGATCTGCCTCACGCCGTGGCGACGGTCTCCCCGTACACGCCTGCACGTCAGTGGGGCGATGTCTTGTGGCCGGCGGTGACCGGATCACCGTGGCGCGCGTCGCACTGGCTGCTGCTCGGCGCGTATGCGATCGCGTTCGGCGCCGTCGCCGCGTGGGGGCTCGCACGCGACGAGCTGCTGCGATTCCGCTAGCTGCTACCAGACGCTGCGGAGCAGCTCCAGGATCTCCTGCGGCGTCGCCGGGTGCGGGTTCGCCTGGTTCCCACCGCGCTGCGCGGTCGACGCCGCGAGCTCGGGGAGATCGGCTTCCGGCACACCGAGCTGCGAGAGGCGCGTGATCCCGCCGAGCGCCGTCAGCTCCTCGACACGCGCCGCCGGGTCGCCGTCGACCGCCTCGCCGAACGCGCGCACGGCGACCGGTGCGTAGCGCGCGTTGTAGCGCAGTACGGGCGGCAGGCAGATGCCGTTCAGCGTCCCGTGCGGCAGGCCGTACTTGCCGCCGATGGCCTGAGCCATCGCGTGTGCGAGCGCGAGCATCGAGCCGGCGAGCGCCTCGCCGCCGTGGCACGCGCCGCGCAGGAGCTCGGTGCGGTAGTCGCGGTCGTCGGGCGCGTCGACGACGCGCGGGAGCCACGTGGCGACGAGCCGTGCGCCATCGAGCGCGATCTCGTCCGTCTCCGGGTTGTGGCCGTGCGCGTACAGCGCCTCCGCGCAGTGGCAGAGCGCGTTCATCGCGGTGCCGACCGTCGGCTCCAGCGGCAGGCCGACGGTGAGGCCGACGTCGTAGACGATGCCCGCGTTCCGCGAGCCGCCGCCCCCGCCGCGCATCCGCCGGCCGGTGTCGCGGACGCCGTAGAACGTCGTCCACTCCGCACCCGAGTACGTCGTCGGGACGGAGACGAGCGGGAGGCCGGACGCGGCCGAGATCGCCTTGCCGAGGTCGATGGCGCTGCCGCCGCCGACGGCGACGACGCTGTCGCCGGCGAGCGACGCCGCCTCCTCGACGCGCGTGGACGGCACCTCCGACCAGCGCTCGGTGACGACGAGGGGGAAGTCGAGATCGTCCCACCGAGGGCTCGCGACGAGGAGCGGCGCGTTCACGCCCAGCTCGTCGCAGACGTCGGCGACGAGCGAGAGCGGGCCCCAGCGGACGATCACATCGTCAATCTTGCACGGGCGAAGTCGACGAATGCCTGGGCAACGCGCGTCTCCGCGCGGCCGCTCGAGCGGACGAGCGTGATCTCCCGCGAGGGGTCGAGGCCCTGGACGCGCGCGACCGCGAGCGTGCCGGCGGCGACGTCGTCCTCGATCGCCGCGCGCGAGATGAACGTGACGCCGTAGCCGGCGAGCACGGCGCTCCGCGCCGACTCCTGCAGGCCGAGCTCGAGGCGGACGTCGAGGTCGCGCAGGCGCACGCCGTGCTTGCGCAGCTCGCCCTCGATCACCTGGCGCACGCCTGCTCCCTCCTGCATGAGCACGATCGGCTCCTTGCGCAGCGCGTCGATCGTCACCGTCTTCCCGGCGAACTTGTGCCCACGTGGAACGGCGAGGACGACCTCGTCGCGGAAGAACGGCTCGAAGACGACGCCGCGCTGCCGCCGCTGGGCGCCGACGACGCCGAGCTCGACCTCGCGGCGCGCCACCTGCTCGATCACGTGCTGCGTGTCGGACACCGACAGCGCCACGTGCACGCCCGGATGCTCGCGCTGAAACTCGCCGAGGACGCGCGGCAGGACGGTGCCGCCCGGCCCGGTCGACGCGCCGATCTCGAGCGTCCCCGTCAGGTCACCCTCAGCCTCCTCGCCGAGCTCGGCGAGCAGCTGCTCCTCCTGCGCGAGCAGGCGCTGCGCGCTCCGGTACAGGCGCTGGCCCGCCTCGGTCGGCTCGATGCGGCGGCCGGAACGGTCGAGGAGCTGGCGCCCGAGGCGCTTCTCGAGCGAGCGGATCTGCAGGCTCACCGCCGGCTGCGTGACGCCGAGCTGCTCCGCCGCCTGCGAGAAGCTCCGCCGCTCCACGACGGCGCAGAAAGCTGCGAGCTGGCGCGTGTCCATAAGACGAGCGGGGATTATCCCTTTGGCGAACCCAACGCCAAGCGAATCCCGCGGCCTCCCCTCATGAGGGAAGCTTATTCCTCAGGCCATTGCTCGACGCCGGTTGCCTCCCACGGCGCTCGAACATGGTCGATGTAGCTGGCCAGGTCGTCGTGGAGGCCCGTCGGACTTCGGCGCGCGCGTAGGACGAGAGCGCCGATGAGGTCGTTCACCGAGGGCTGCTTGAAGTGGGCCGGGAGACCGCCAAAGAGCCGGTGAAGCTCCGTATCGACGTGCGGCGGTAGGCGTGTGGTGAAGTTTTTGGTCTGGGGCATGCTGACCGGAGCCTCTGGTATCACGTTGA
>JAFALP010000290.1 GCA_019234175.1 Actinomycetota bacterium
ACGAAGTGCGAGTGGACGATGACGGCGGTCGCGCGGTCGAGCACCTCGCCGGTGAGCGGGAACTCCTGCGGCCGCACCTCCCACAGCGGCGGCACGCGCCCTTCCAGCACGCCGTAGCCGAGCAGCCGGCCGGGGACGCCGGCCTCGCGCTCCATCGCGGCGAGATACGCGTGGCCGTCGTGGCGGCCGATGGTCAGGCCGGCGACGAGATGGTGGATGACGAAGTCGTGGAGGACGACCACGCCGGGACGGCGGCGCAGCGCATCGACGATCCAGCCGTGCGCGTCCGGGTCGTTGCCGACGTGGTAGAGCGCGACGTCGGCGTCTGCCACCGGCCGCGTGCGGCCGGGGCGCACGACCTCGACGTCGACGAGCGCCTCGAGCGCCGGCAGGAGCAGCGCCGAATAGTCGGCGATCCCCGATGTCGACGGCGGCAGCGGGCTGAAGTACGAGACCTTCACGAAGCGGCGGCGAGGAGGCGGTCGATGCACGCGTCCCACGTCACCGTGCGCGCGATCTCGCGGCCGGCCCGCCCGAAGGTTCGCGCGTCGTCGGCGTGATCGCGGAGCCACACGCACGCGCGCGCGAGCTCGGACGCGCGCGGCGCGACGACGAGCCCGGTCTCGTGGTCGCGCACGACGTCGAGCGGTCCGCCCGCGTCGGTCGTCGTCAGCACCGGCTTCTCGGAGAGGAACGCCTCGAACGGCACCATGCCGAAGTCCTCGTCCACCGGCGCGTAGTAGACGCCGAGGCAGCTCGCATACAGGTCGGCGAGGTGCGCGTTGGAGATGCGGCCGGTGAACTCGGCCCGGCCGTTCAACCCGCGGTCGTGCGCGATGCGCTCCAGCCGCTCGCGGTCGGGGCCGTCGCCGGCGATGACGACGCGGAGGTTTGCGACCGACGCGGCCGCTTCGAGGAGCAGGTCGATGCGCTTCGCACGGTCGAGGCGGTTCACGGAGAGGATGAAGTCGTCATAACGGTCGCAGCGGTACGCGAGCGGCGCGGGCGGATGCGGCATCAACTCGGCCTCGAGCCCGGTGGAGTCGCGCAGCCGGCGCGCGACGTTCCCCGAGGTGGCGAAGATCTTCCGCGCCTCGCCGAGCGCCGTGCGCTCGAACGCGAGCGCCTGGCGGCGCAGCGCCCGGTCCTCGGCAGATTCGGAGAACTGCCCGAGCTCCGTGCGGTCGAGGTCCCACGCCTGCCGGAACTGATGCAGGAGCCAGACGACCTTGCGCGGATGCCGCACGCCGTACGACGGGAACTTCGTCGCGATCACCGCGTCGATCGGCCGGCCGTTCGCCTCCTCGAGGTCGAGCAGGCGCCACATGAACGCCTGCGTGAGCACGCGCGTGCCCGGATACCACTTGTACGGAACGGTGACGAGCTCCGCCTCGTGGTTCCGCTGACGCAGCTGCGCGACGAGGTCGTCCGCGAAGATCTCGGCGCCGCCGCGCTCGAACGGCACCTGCGGCATGCAGACGGCGACTCTCACCAGCGGGATTCCAGCTCGTCGACACGACGCTGGAGGTCGTCGACGAGGCGGAGCAACGCGTCGTTGACGATGCGCTGCTCGGCGAACGCAGGCTCGACGTACCAGCGCATGAGCTTGCGGAGGACGCGCTTCACCTGAAAGGCGATCCATCCCTTCGGTCCCGGACGGCGCTCGAGCGGCTTGTCCGCGCTCACAGGCCAGAAGCGCTCCGCGAGCCCGCGCACCGAATCGACGCTGCGGGAGCCGCGGTCGACCGCCTCCTGCAGGCGCGCGTACACCTCGTCGACGGAAAGCTCCTGCTGATCGGCCATTTCGCGGTGAGTCTAGGGGCGTTCTGTTACGAACTCGTGAGCCGTTCCAAGGCAGCATCGACCAGGAGGCGGACGAGATCCTCGAATCCCACCCGCGGCGTCCACCCTAGTCGGGCCTCCGCCTTGCCCGCGTCGCCGACGAGGTCGTGGAGCTCGGCGGGGCCGCGCAGCAGCGCCTCGTCCACGCGCACGTGGTCGCGCCACTCCAATCCGACGTGCGAGAAGGCGAGCTCGACGAGGTCGCGGACGCTGTGCAGGACGCCCGTGGCGATGACGTAGTCGCCGGCCTCGTCCTGCTGCAGCATCCGCCGCATCGCCTCGACGTAGTCGCCGGCGTAGCCCCAGTCGCGGCGCGCGTCGAGGTCGCCGACGGTGAGCTCCTTCTGGCGCCCGAGCGAGATCGCCGCCGCCGCGTGCGCGACCTTGCTCGGCAGGAAGTCCGTCGGCCGCCGCGGCGACTCGTGGTTGTAGAGGATCCCCGCGCTCGCGTGCAGGCCGTAGCGCCGGCGGTACGAGCCGACGATGAGATGGCCGTACGCCTTCGCGACGCCGTACGGCGTCACCGGGCGGAGCGCGGTCGCCTCGGTTTGCGGCACCTCGTTCGGCTCGCCGAAGATCTCGCTCGACGACGCCTGGTACATGCGGATGGACGGATCGACCGCACGGATCGCCTCGAGCAGCGCGGTCACTCCGACGGCGGCGAACTCCGCCGTTCGCACCGGCTGCTCCCACGACGCGGGGACGAACGACGGAGACGCGAGGTTGTACACCTCCGTCGGACGCCGCTCGCGCAGGACGCGCGCGAGCGCACCCTCGTCGAGGAGGTCGGCCTCGAGCGTCTCGATGCGGTCGACGACGCCGGCGAGGTTCTCGTACGCCGAGGCGGGACGCGGGACGATCCCGGCCACCTCGTAGCCGTGCTCGAGGAGCAGCTCGGCGAGGTACGAGCCGTCCTGTCCGCCGATGCCGGTGATGAGCGCCCTCACTGGTGCAGTCCTCGCACGTAGGCCCACGCGTCGCTCAGTCCGAGCGAGCGCAGCGCGAGGATGATCATCGCGTACACGACGACGCCGACGAGCGCGGCCGGGACGGGCGACAGCGCGAGCGAGAGCGCGCCGAACGCGAGCGCGGCGGCGGCGCCGACCGCGAGCGCGAGCCGGCCGAGCCCCCACGCCGCGATCCGGAGCGTCTCGGGCGAGATGGTCGCGAGCAGCCCCGCCGCGATGACGAGCGTGGCGAGGCCGATGGCGATGGCGATGCCCGGCAGCCCCCACAGGGAGCGAAGCCCGAGCCCGAGCGGGATGCAGACGCCGAAGCCGAGGGCGGCGAGCGGGACGAGCGTCCAGCGCTTGTTCGCCACGAACACGAGCGGGAACGTGACCGCGAACGCCACCCACGCGAGCATCCACAACGCCAGGTACGCCACCAGGTGCCCGAGCGCGCGGCCGACGCCGCCGCCGTAGGCGCTGCCGAGGACGAAGGCGACGATGCGGCCGCCGACGAGCGCGAAGACTCCGGCCGCCGCACCGACGAGCGTGAGGCTCACCCAGGCGGCGTGCACGACGTGGCGCGCGGACGCGACCGTGTCGATGCCGCGGCGCGTGAGCGGGGCCGACGAGATGAGCCCGAGCGAGAACGCCGTCGAGCCGACGAGCGTCGACGCCGCCAGGTATGCGTACGAGAAGCTCGTGACGCTGCCGACGCCGAGCTTCGCGGAGAAACGCAGCGCGAGGAGGTAGCACCCCTGCAGCGCGACGGGCACGGCGGCGCCCTGGAGCAGGTGCCACAGGCGCGGGCCGATCTCGAGATGCTGCGGCATCGCCCCGCGCAGCGCGCCGCGCCGGACGAGCGCGACGACGGGGACCGCGAGCGCGACCACCGAGTTGGCCGCGAGCCCCCACGCGAGCGCGACGATCCCGTGCGCGTTTGCGAGCGCCGCGAAGACGACGACGCTGACGATTCCACCGAGCGCGAAACCGAGCGCGGCGGTGCCGTAGCTGTCGACGGCGGCGAGCGCGCTCGCCGCGAGCCCCGCGAGCAGCTGCACGAACGCGGCCGGCACGAGCACGACGAGCGCACGTGCGGCGATGTGCGCGGAGCGCGGCGGTAGGCTCCCGGTGAGGACGTCGCCGAGCTGCGACGAGAAGATGCCGACGAGGGAGCACACCGGGATCGCGAGCGACAGGTGCGCGAGCGCGAAGCTCCTGCTCTCGGCGCCGAGCCGCCCCTCCGCAGCCGCCCGCGTCAGGTCGGGTACGACCACCATCCGGAAGGCCTGGGCGGCGAGGATGAGGACGAGGTACACGGCGTACGCGCTGAGGAAGCCGTCCGTCTCGGCGTTGCGCCCGAACTTGTGCGCGAGGAGCGCGCCCGCGCCGGCCGCCGACAGGGCGACGACCACCTGCGCCAAGCCTGTCAACAGGCCGCTTCGAAGCGCTGATCCTCTGGTCACGAAGCTACCCTAGGGCGCGGTGCGGATCGTCGTCACCGGCGGTGGAGGTTTCCTGGGCTCGCACCTCGTCGAGCGTCTTCGCGACCGCGGCGAGGACCCGTTCGTCGCCCGTCGCGCCGACTACGACCTCACGCGCTGGGACGACGCGGAGCGGCTCTTCCGCGACGCGCAGCCGGAGCTCGTGTTCCACCTAGCCGCCGAGGTCGGCGGCATCGGCGCCAACCGCGCCAATCCCGGCCGCTACTGGTACGCGAACCTGATGATGGGCGCGCACATGCTGGAGCTGAGCCGGACGCACGGCGTCGGCAAGCTCGTCGTCACCGGCACCGTCTGCGCCTATCCGAAGTTCACGCCGGTCCCCTTCAACGAGGACGACCTCTGGAACGGCTATCCCGAGGAGACGAACGCGCCGTACGGCGTGGCGAAGAAGACGATCCTCGTCGGCGCGCAGAGCTACCGCGCGCAGTACGGGACCGACGCCGTCTTCCTGCTGCCGGCGAATCTATACGGGCCGCGTGACAATTTCGACCTGGAGACGT
>JAFALP010000295.1 GCA_019234175.1 Actinomycetota bacterium
CGTCGCGGCCGACGACGGCGTCATGCCGCAGACGAAGGAGTCGATCGCGCACGCGCGCGCCGCGGAGGTGCCGATCGTCGTCGCGGTGAACAAGATCGACCTTCCCGACGCGAACACGGACCGCGTCAAGGCCGAGCTCGCCTCGGAAGGGCTGCAGCCGGAGGAGTGGGGAGGCACGACGCAGTTTGCAGAGGTGTCGGCGAAGACGCAGCAGGGTCTCGACGCGCTGCTGGAGAAGATCCTGCTCGTCGCGGATCTCGAGCTCGATCCGAAGGCGAATCCGAACACGGAGGCGTCGGGGCCGATCATCGAGTCGCGTCTCGACGTCGGCCGCGGCCCGGTGGCGACGATGCTCGTCCACCGCGGCACGCTCACGGTCGGCGACGCGATCGTCGCGGGCGACGCGCACGGACGCGTGAAGGCGCTCTTCAACTACAGGGGCGAGAAGATCCAGAAGGCGCTTCCGGGCGACCCGGTCGAGATCCTCGGCTTCGACAAGCCGCCGCCCGCCGGCGAGCTCGCGCGTGTCGTCGAGAACGACCGCACTGCGCGCGAGCTGGCGACGCGACGCGCCGAGCGGCTGCGCCGCGAACAGCTGGCCACGCAGCGGCCGAGCGGCGTCTCGCTCGAGAACCTGTTCGAGCAGATGCAGACGGGCGAGGTCGCCGACCTCAACCTCGTCGTCAAGGGCGACGTCGTCGGGTCGGTCGAGGCGGTCGTGTCCGAGCTCTCGAAGTTCGAGCATGCGGAGGTGCGCCTGAACGTGATCCACCAGGGCGTCGGGGCCATCACGCAGAACGACATCATGCTCGCGTCCGCGTCCGACGCGCTCATCGTCGGCTTCAACGTGCGGCCGAACGCGGAGGCGCGCGAGGTCGCGCAGCGCGAGGGCGTCGAGATCCGGACCTACAACGTCATCTACCAGCTGACCGACGACATCGAGCAGGCGCTCGTCGGCAAGCTCGCCGCCGTCCGCACGGAGGAGACGATCGGCGAGGCGGAGGTGCGCGCGCTCTTCAAGGTGTCGCGCCTCGGCACGATCGCCGGCTGCATGGTCACGCACGGGGTCGTCCGCAGGAACGCCGACGTCCGTGTCGTCCGCGACGGCACGGTCATCTACACGACGACGATCGCCGCGCTGAAGCGGTTCAAGGACGACGCGCGCGAGGTGGCCGAAGGCTTCGAGTGCGGCATCCTCCTCGACGGCTTCAACGACGTGAAGGAAGGCGACGTCCTCGAGGTGTTCGAGACCCGCGAGGTCGAGCGCACCTCTCTCGACGAAGCACCCTCGGCCGCCGCGTCGTAACCCCGAAAGTGCTTCGCACTTTCGGGTGTGGGTTTCGCCGGTGATGTAAAAGGCGGCATGGCCAGCGGGTTCGTGGGTGTCCTCACGTGTGAGCTGCACTTCCCCGGCGCGCACTCGCTGAAGGAGAAGCGCCACCACCTTCGCTCTGCGAAGGCGCAGCTGCAGCGGCGCGTCGGTGCGTCCGTCGCCGAGGTCGACCACCACGACGTGTGGCAGCGGGCGCGCATCACCGTCGCCTGCGCCGCGCGCGAGCATCGCGAGGCGGAGCGCCTGCTCGACGAGGCGGAGCGCTGGCTGCGCGGCCAGGAGTGGGAGGTCGCGCTCGCCGACCGGTTCGTCGTCGATCCTGACGACTGACATGAAGGTCTCGCTGGCCACCATCCTGCGCGAGTGGGGCCGGATCGGCTGCATCGGCTTCGGCGGCCCTCCGACGCACATCTCGCTTCTGCGCGACCTCTGCGTGCGGCGCAAGCACTGGCTGACCGAGCACGACTTCGAGGACGCGATCGCAGCGTGCAACCTCCTGCCGGGACCGGCGTCGACCCAGCTCGCGATCTATTGCGCGTGGCGCCTGCGCGGCCGCATCGGCGCACTCGTCGGCGGCGCAGCGTTCATCGTCCCCGGCCTCACGCTCATCATCGCGCTCGCCGCGCTCTTCCTCGAGGCGTCGCCGCCGCGGTGGGTGCTCGGCGCGGGAGCGGGGGCGGGCGCGGCGGTGGCGATCGTCGCCCTGCGCTCCGGCGCGAGCCTCGTCCCGGCCAGCTGGACACGATCGCCCAGCCACCTCCGCTGGATCGTCTACCTCGTCGCCGGCGCGGCCGCCGGTGCGCTCGCCGGCCCGTGGGTCGTGCTCGTCCTCCTCGGGTGCGGTGCGATCGAGCTCCTCGTCGCCACCCGGCCCGCCGCGGTGATGAGCCTCGGCAGCCTCGTCTGGGTTGCGTTCAAGGTGGGCGCGCTCTCGTACGGCGGCGGCTTCGTGATCATCCCGCTCATGCAGGGGGACGCCGTCTCCCACTACCACTGGATGACCGGCGCGCAGTTCCTCAACGCCGTCGCCCTCGGTCAGATCACGCCGGGTCCCGTCGTCCAAACGGTGGCCGTCGTCGGCTACGCGGCCCACGGCATCTCCGGCGCCCTCCTAGCAGCGCTCATCGCGTTCACGCCGTCCTTCGTCTTCGTCCTCGCCGGCGGACGGCACTTCGA
>JAFALP010000380.1 GCA_019234175.1 Actinomycetota bacterium
CCCTGGCCGAGTTCCTCTTCGAGGACGAGAACGCCATCGTGCGTGTCGATATGAGCGAGTACGGCGAGCGCCACACGGTGGCCCGCCTGATCGGTTCGCCTCCCGGCTACGTCGGCTACGACGAGGGCGGGCAGCTCACCGAGGCCGTGCGGCGGCGCCCGTACTCCGTCGTCCTCCTCGACGAGATCGAGAAGGCGCATGCCGAGGTGTTCGACGTGCTGCTCCAGGTGCTCGACGACGGGCGGCTGACCGACGGCCAGGGCCGCACGGTCGACTTCCGCAACACGGTGCTGATCATGACGTCGAACATCCGCAGCGTCGACGAGCTGCGCGAGCGTTTCCGTCCGGAGTTCCTCAACCGGATCGACGAGATCGTCGTCTTCAAGGCGCTGTCGCGCGAGCAGATCGGCGTCATCGTCGAGCACCAGCTCGACCGGGTACGCGAGCGGCTGGCCGAACGAGCCATCGCGCTCGAGCTCACCGACGCGGCGAAGGAGGCGATCGCCGACGCCGGCTGGGATCCCGCCTACGGCGCCCGTCCGCTGAAGCGCGCGATCCAGCGCCTCGTCGAGAACCCCCTGGCGCTGCGGCTGCTCGAGGGCGACTTCGGGGACGGCGACACGATCCGGGTCGACGCCGCCGACGGCGAGCTCGTGTTTACGAAGGTCGAGGCCCCCGTCCCCGTCTGAACACGTCGTAACGCGAAGTGAACGGCTTTTAAGAAACCGTTCACCGGTCTCCGGCGAACCTCCTCCAGTCAACCTAGAGGAGGAACCGTGAAGAAGCTCGTCGCACTGTCCGTGGCAGGCGCCGCCGTCGTCCTCTCGCTCGCCGCGTTCGCAGGGGCGGCGTCGCGCATGAGCCCGATCATGGCCGGCGCGAAGCTGACCGCGGCCGAGGAAGTCCCGGCGCAGGTCGTCAAGAACACGAAGGCATCCGGCTCGTTCTCCATGGACATCACCGGCACGAAGGCCACGTTCGTCCTGAAGTTCTCCGGCCTCACCGGCCCCGCCACCGCGGCGCACATCCACCTCGGCGGCATGGGCAAGTCCGGCCCCGTCGTCGTTCCGCTGTGCGGGCCGTGCAAGAGCCCGGTGAAGGGGACGGTCACGATCAGCGCCGCGCTCCAGAAGGATCTGAAGACGCACACGCTGTACGTGAACGTGCACACGGCGAAGAACCCGAACGGGGAGATCCGGGGGCAGCTCTCGGAGGGCTAGGCTCCTCCGCGTGCTGATCGTCGCCGCGACCGAGCGCGAGCTCGCGCACGTGCGTGGAGTCGAGACGGTCGTCTGCGGGATCGGCCCGGTCGAGGCAGCCGCACGGACGGCGCAGGCGCTTGCCGAGCGCACACCGGAGGCCGTGCTCCACATCGGAGTCGCAGGGGCTCGAGCGATCGAGCCCCTGTCGCTCGTCATCGGCTCCGAAGCGGTGTACGAGGACGCGCGCAGCGGCCCTCTCATCGAGTCGCGAATCCAGCCGGATCCGGCGCTTCTCGCCCGCGTAGGGGCGGCGCTCCCCGATGCGTACGTGCTCCCGATCGGGACGAGTGCGCACGTCGGCGGGGTGACCGAGTGCGCCGGCGAGGCGATGGAGGGGTACGCCGTCCTGCGCGCGTGCGCGCTCGCCGGCGTTCCCGCCGTCGAGCTGCGCGCGATCTCGAACTCGCCGGACGAGCCGGACCGATCGAAGTGGCGCTTCGAGGAGGCGTTCGCGGTGCTCGGGAGCGCGCTAGACCAGCTCGGCGTCGTCTAGGAACTCGGCGTTGCCATGGTCCGTCGGCGCGCCGTAGGCGAAGAAGAGCACGTCGTCGTCGGTGTCGTTGAAGAGCTGCATCGGCGTGCCGAGATGCACGATCCCGACCTCGCCGGGGCCGACGTCGAACCGCTCCGGAGGCTCGCCGAGCATCATCGTCAGGGTCCCCTGGATCGGGACGAAGACCTCTTCCTGGTCGGGATCGAGGTGCCGCCGGCCTTTCGAGTGCGCCGGATAGCGCCAGAAGCGCGCACGCGAGTTCGTCATGTTCGCCCGGTCGCTGAGCACGGCCATCTTCCGGCCGTCCTGCCGCTCCTCCCACTCCAGGTCGGCCGTCTTCACGACGTCGAAGCCCACGAGGCGACGATACCCTCAGCGCCGGTGGCAGAGCCGCGTCCAGCCGCGTTGCCCCCGGCGGAGCGCACCGTCGGCCAGCTCATCGCCGAGTCGGTGCGGTTCTACGGCGAGCACTTCTGGGCCGTGCTCGTCCTCGGCATCCCGTTCGCCGGCGTCGATGCGGCAGGAATCGGCCGGAGCATCGCCGTGCAGACGCTGCTCGTCTGGGCATTCGCGCCGCTGCTGTGCGCGTCGTACGTCCGCGCGTCGCAGCTCGTCACCGGCGGCCGGCCGACCTGGGACGCGTACCTCGCTGCGCTCGTCATCTTCCTGCCGGTCCCGATCCTCGTCCGCATCTACGTCCTGCCGGCGGTGGCCTGGTTCGGTCTCGTCGGTCTCGCGATCCCGGCCGCGGTCGCGGAGCGGCGCGGCTTCCGCTCGGCGCTCCGGCGCGGGCGCGAGCTCGGCCGTGCCGACCTCGTCCACGCCATCGGCGGCATGGCCGCGCTCGCGCTCGTGTACGGCGTCTGCCGCGGCTTCCTGCTCGTCCTCCTGCACACGCAGGGGGACCAGGAACAGGCGATCGCCTACGTCCTGGCCGACCTCGTCCTCTCGCCGCTGCTCTTCGTGGGCGGCGCGCTGCTGTATCTGGATCAGGCCGCGCGGGTGAAGTAGGTTCCAGGCATGCCCATCTACATCTTGCTCTCGTCCTTGTCCCAGCAGGGAGTGCAGACGCTGAAGTCGAACCCCGACCGCCTCCGCGAGGTGAACCGCGACGTCGAGGAGCTCGGCGCCAAGGTGCTGCACCAGTGGGCGACGCTCGGCGACTTCGATTTCGTGAACGTCGTCGAGGCGCCGGACACCGCGACGATCGCGCGCGTCTCCGTCGCGCTCGCGGCTCGCGGGTCGACGCGCATTCAGACGCTTCCGGCGTTGACGATCGACGAGTTCGTCGCAACACTGAGCTAGATGCGCTTCGCTCTCGTTGCAGCACTCGCTCTCGCGTTTCCGCTCGCGGCTGCCGGCAAGGCGAGGCCGACTCACGGCTTCGATCTCGCCGTCCAGGTGAAGGGCGGGACCCTCGCCTACACGACGGGCAAGCAGTTCAGCCCTGAGTACACCGTCACGGGCGGCGGCGTCTTCGTCTTCGACAACGGCCCGAAGAAAAGCGTGCAGACGACGGCGACGTTCGTCCTCACGTACTCGAACTCGCAGATCAAGAAGGTGGCGATCTTCGCGCCCGGCCGTGGCTGCACGTCGAAGAACGGCGGGACGGTGATGACGTGCGAGGTGTTGCCGCTCGACATCGGGACGCTCGCCGAGTACGGCATCGCCTACCGCGTCGGGCACAACACGCACCTGCAGGGGACGATCACGATCCACGCGACGGTCAAGTGCGTCGCGGGAGATCTCTCCTGCAGGAACAACACCGCTTCGGGAACCCTGTCGCTCCGCCCGAAGACGTAGCTATTTCTCGACGGCGACGCGCCGCACGGTGACGCCCCACGCCTTCCCGGAGGCGAACAGCTTCTCCGGGTCGACGTCGGCGAGCCAGCCGATGAAGTGCGGCTCGGGATCGTCCTCGGTGCTCCCGTACACGGCGGGGTAGAGCTTCGGCGGAAGGACGTCCTTCTTCCCGCTCGCGATCTCGTCGGCCCGGCGCTCGGCCTCTTCCGACGCAGGGCCTTCCATGTACCCGCGCGGCATTCAGCTCCTCGCGATCTCGCCGGCGAGTCGCGCGTTCTGCGCGATCAGGTCCTTGTTCGCGCGCTGCGTGCGGCCGCCGCTCTCGCGGTGCAGGTAGGAGAGGACGAACGGCGTCACCGCCTGGCCGGAGACCTTGGCGTCGTGGGCCGCGCGCAGCGCCTCCTCGGTCAGGGGCTCGACGTCGTCCAGCGGCTCGTCCGGCGGACGGCCGACGAGCACGCCGGCGCCGCCGAGCTCCCAGTGCGCCGACGCGACCCGCGCCGCCTCCGCGGCCGACT
>JAFALP010000291.1 GCA_019234175.1 Actinomycetota bacterium
GACTCGACGATCGGGTCGCGGCTCTCGACCTCGGCCATGAACTCGGCCACGTGCGGGAGGATGTCGATGGCGGGGTCGAGCAGCACCGCCCGGCGGATCCGCTCCGGATGGCGCGCGGCGAGCTCGAGCACGAGACGGCCGCCGAACGAGTGCCCGACCCAGTCCGGCCGGTCGAGGCCGAGCGCGTCCACCGTCTCCACGAGGTCGTCGACGTGCGTGGCGAAGTCGAACGGGGGCTCCCAGCGGGAACGCGCGTGACCGCGCAGGTCGAAGGCGATGACGCGGAAGTGCCGCGCCCACCGCTCCTCCGCGAGCTGCTTGTAGCGCTCGCCGTGCGCGGTGACGCCGTGCAGGCAGACGACGGGCGGCGCGTCCGCATCGCCCCATTCGTGGACGTGCAGCTTCATTTCGGCCGGTAGTACTTCCTGCCCTTGAGCTCGTCCGGGAGGTGGTCCACCTCGAAGCCGCGCGGGTCGTCGTGCGGATAGACGTAGCCCTCGCCCTTCCCGAGCTGCCTGCCGTACCAGCTCCCGTCGCTCAATGCCTTCGGCGGCTTCACCGTGCCGTGCTCGCGCACGTCCGCGGTCGCCTCCTTGATGGCGACGTAGCTCGCGTTCGACTTCGGCGCGAGCGCGAGGTAGATGGCCGCCTGCGCGAGATTGAGTCGCGCCTCGGGAAGGCCGACGTGCTCGACCGCCTGCGCCGCGGCGACGGCGACGACGAGCGCCTGCGGGTCGGCGTTGCCGATGTCCTCGGAGGCGAGCACGATCATGCGCCGCGCGATGAAGCGCGCGTCCTCGCCGCCCTCGAGCATCGCGGCGAGGTAGTAGACGGATGCGTCGGGATCGCCGCCGCGCATCGACTTGATGAACGCGGACGTGAAGTCGTAGTGCGCGTCCGACGCCTTGTCGTAGACGACGGGACGCTTGCGGGCCGCGTCCTCGACGTTCTCCTCCGTGATCGGCCCCGTCGCCGTCTCGCTCGCGAGCTCGACGATGTTCAGCGCGTTGCGCGCGTCGCCGCCGGCGCGCTGCGCGATCAGCGCGACGACCTCGTCCGGCGCCTCGCCGTTCACCTCGGCGAGCCCGCGGCGGACGACGACCGCCATCTCCTCCGGCGACAGCGTCTCCAGCTCGTACACCTGCACGCGCGAGAGGAGGGCGGAGTTCACCTCGTAGTACGGGTTCTCCGTCGTCGCTCCGATGAGCGTGAGGAGCCCCTCTTCCACCGCCGGCAGCAGTGCGTCCTGCTGCGCCTTGTTGAAGCGGTGGATCTCGTCGAGGAACAGGATCGTGCGCCTGCCGCTCGCTCCCAGCCGCTCGCGCGCGCGCGCGAGGACCTCGCGCACGTCCTTCACGGTCGCCGACACGGCGGAGAGCTCCTCGAACGCCGAACCCGTCGACGCGGCGACGATGCGCGCCAGCGTCGTCTTCCCCGAGCCCGGCGGCCCGTAGAAGATGGACGAGCGGACGCGGTCCCCCTCGATCGCCTGCCGCAGCGCGGAACCGGCGCCGAGCACGTGCACCTGGCCGACGAAGTCGTCCAGCGTGCGCGGGCGCAGGCGCTGCGCGAGCGGCGCGAACGTGCCTGCGCGCTGCGAGGCGGCATCGCTGAAGAGGTCGGACACGCGAAAAGTATGCTCCGCCCGTGGCCGCCACCAGCCTGCGCACCGAGGTGACGGAGCTCCTCTCCGGGCTCATCCGGCTCGACACGACGAATCCGCCCGGCAACGAGACGATCGCCGCCGAGTACCTGCGGGCCTATCTCGAGGCCGCCGGCCTCGAGTGCGAGCTCATCGCCCGCTCGCCCGAGCGCGCCAACCTCGTCACGCGCATCAAGGGGACGGGCGACGGCCCCTCGCTGCTGCTGCTCGGCCACACCGACGTCGTCCTCGCCGATCCGGCCGAGTGGCAGGTGCCGCCGTTCTCGGGGGAGGTGCGCGACGAGGAGATCTGGGGCCGCGGCGCGCTCGACATGAAGTCGCAGGTGGCGGCGGGCGCCGTCGCGATCGCGTCGCTCGCCCGCGAAGGGTTCCGGCCGTCGGGAGACCTCATCTTCGCCGCCACCGCCGACGAGGAGAACGGCGTCGGCTTCGGCCTCGAGTGGCTGTGCGAGGCGCATCCCGACGCCGTGCGCGCCGACTTCTGCGTGAACGAGGGCGCGGGCGACCGGCTGCAGTTCGGCGACGACGTCTACTACGTCTGCTCCTCCGCGGAGAAGAAGAGC
>JAFALP010000351.1 GCA_019234175.1 Actinomycetota bacterium
TCGAAGTACGTCAGCCAGGCGGCGGCCAACTCGTTCCGCACCGTGCGCGTGCAGGCGCCGCGCGGCACCATCACCGACCGGAACGGCGTTCCGCTCGTCACGAACGCGCCCGCGACCGCGATCGAGCTGTGGCCGGCCGACCTGCCCAAGGTCTACACGACGCGGTACGCGGAGCTGTCCGCGCTCGCGCACATCACGCGCGTGCCGCTGTACCAGATCGCGGCCGGCATCAAGACGCGGCGCAGCGCCAACGACCTGATCACGCCGGTGACCGTCCGCGAGTCGGCGAACGAGCCGATGGTCGACTACCTGTACGAGCACGCCGCGCAGTTCCCCGGCGTGACCACGTGGCGGACGTTCATCCGCCACTACCCGTACCACGACCTCGCCGCGCAGGTGCTCGGATACGTCGGCGAGATCTCGTCGTCGCAGCTGCAGGCGCTCGGCAAGCAGGGGTACGAGGCCGGCGACGAGATCGGTCAGAGCGGCGTGGAGTCGGAGTACGACAGCTATCTCCGCGGCGTCGCCGGCACCGCGCGCATGCACATCGACGCGCTCGGGCGTCCGCGCAGCAGCCTCGAGACGACGACGATCCCGAAGCAGGGCAACACCGTCCGCCTGACGATCGACCTGAAGCTGCAGCGGGCGGCGGAGAAGGCGCTCGCGTACGGCATCCATCTCGCGCAGGCGAACAAGCAGTGGTACGCGCGCGGCGGCGCGATCGTGGCTCTGAACCCGAGCGACGGCTCGATCCTCGCGATGGCGTCGTCCCCGTCGTACGACCCGTCGGTCTACGCGGGGCACGTGACGCAGTCGGAGCTCGCCGCCGCCGGGCTGACGCCCGACTCCGCAGCCGCGAAGAACATCCCGTCGCTGAACCGCGCGATCTCCGGCCTGTATCCGCCCGGCTCGACGTTCAAGCCGGTGACCGCGCTCGCGGCGATGGAGGAGCACATGCTCTCGCCGTACGCGTATCTCCCGTGCACGGGGACGTACAGCGCGCCCGAGGACAAGTCGCATCGCACGTTCCACAACTGGGACCCGAACGTCGACCAGGCGATGGACCTGCCGACCGCGCTCGCGTACTCGTGCGACACGTACTTCTACCGTCTCGGCAACGCCTTCTACGAGCTGCCGGCAGACCGCGGTCAGCCCTTGCAGAAGTGGGCGAAGGTCTTCGGCTTCGGCGATCCCACCGGCGTCGACATCGGCCCGGAGGCGAGCGGCCTCGTCCCGACGATCACGTGGCGTGAGCAGCACTTCACGTCCGCCGTCGACAAGCTCTGGAAGCCGGGCGACTCCATCCAGCTCGCCATCGGGCAGGGCGACCTCCTCGTCACGCCGCTGCAGATGGCGCGCTTCTACGCGCTGCTCGCGAACGGCGGCAAGCTCGTCACGCCGCACGTGCTCGACGACGTCGAGAGCCCGAATGGATCCCCCGTTCCCGTGCCGCCGACGCCCGCGCCGCGGAGCCTCGGCATCGACCCGGCCGCGCTGAAGGTCGTGCAGCAAGGCCTGTGGGAGGGGACGCATCTCTCCTTCGGCACCTCGTACGGCGTGTTCGGGAGCTTCCCCGTCTCGATCGCCGGCAAGACGGGGACGGCGGAGAAGGTCGTCTCCGTCCCCGGCTATCTCGGCGTGCAGAACCAGTCGTGGTGGTGCGGCTACGGGCCGACCGACTCGGCCAAGCTCGTCGTGTGCGCGGTGATCGAGAACGGCGGCCACGGCGGCGACGCCGCGGCTCCGGCGGCCGCCGAGGTGTTCGCGTCCTACTTCCACGTCAAGCTCCGTCTCGCCGGCCCCATTCACTCCGATTGATGGGCAGACTGGACTGATGCTCGAGTACGCAGGATCGCAGCGCGCAGGACGCCGGGCCGAGCAGGGCGAGGGCCTCGCCGTCGTCGGCGTCCTCCGGTCGCTCGACTGGATCCTCCTCGCGGGCGTCGCCGGCCTCGTCGCCGTCGGGCTGTGGGCGGTCTCCGGCGTCACGCACTTCGCCGTCCCCGGCGATCCGACCTACTACCTGAACCGCCAGATCGTGTACGCGGGCGTCGGCGCGGGGATCCTCGTCGTCGCGGTCTTCATCGACCCGGACATCTACCGCCGCTACTGGAAGGCGATCTTCTTCGGCACGGTCGGGCTGATCGCGATCGTGTTCCTCGCCGGGCATGCGGCGCGCGGGTCGACGCGCTGGATCTCGCTCGGCTTCTTCACCTTCCAGCCGTCCGAGTTCGGCAAGCTCGCGTTCGTCCTCGCCATCGCCGGCTTCCTCTCCGTGCACGGGCGCGAGGTCGGCGGCGTCGGCACGACGCTGCGCGTCCTCGGCCTCGGCCTCATCCCCGTGCTGCTCGTGTTCGCGCAGCCGGACCTGGGAACGGCGCTCGTGTATCTCGCAGCGCTCGCCGCGATGCTCTTCGTCGGCGGAACGCCGTGGCGGCAGCTCGCGGTGCTCGGCTCGATTGCCGTGCTGCTCGTCGTAGGCGTGCTCTGGGCAGGGCCGGCGGTGGGCGTCGACTTCCTCAAGGGCTACCAGAAGTCACGGCTCACCTGTTTCGTCCATCCGTCCAAGTGCTCGTCCTCGGACACCCGCTACAACCTCGAGCAGTCGATCGTCTCCGTCGGTGCCGGCCAGGTGTACGGCCGCGGCGTGAACAACGCCACGCAGACCCGGCTCCAGTTCCTTCCCGAGAACGGCACCGACTTCGTGTTCGCGTCGTACAGCGAGCAGCGCGGGTTCGTGGGCGCATCCCTGCTTCTCGCGCTCTACCTGCTCGTGCTGTGGCGCGCGCTGCGCATCGTCTCGATCGCGCGCGACTACTATTCGGCGATCGTCGCGGGCGGCATCGTCGTCGCCCTCCTGTTCCAGATCTTCATCAACGTCGGCATGACGATGGGGATCGCGCCCATCACCGGCATTCCGCTGCCGTTCGTGAGCGTCGGCGGGTCGTCGATGATCGCGAACCTCGCAGCGATGGGCGTCCTGCTCGCGATCTACGCGCGCGGGCGCGCCGCTCGCCGCCGCAGATGATCAAGTCCCCGATCGCGCTGGGCGCGTTCAGGAAGCTGGTCAAGGAGCTGCAGGCCTCCGAGCGCGACGTGCGCCCCGTCGTCGTCGGCGGCGCCGCCGAGCTCGCGCGCACGCTCGAGCGGGAGCTCGCGCGCGGCGGCGACGCGAGCGCCGTTCGCGTCGGCGCGCCGAAGGGCGGAGCGGTCTACGTCCATCTCGTCGCCGGCGACGACGGCCAGGCGCTGCGCGCCGCGCGCAAGGCGCGCGTGCCGATCGTGGCGGTAGCGTCGTCGGCGGAGCCGCTGCCGTACGTGCTCGCCACCGACGTCGTCGTCGTCGGGCCGGGAGAACCGCTGCCCGTCGACCGGATCGCCGCGGCGGTGGCGTCGAAGCTGGGCGAGGACGGCGCACCCCTCGCCGCGCGGCTACCGGTGCTACGCGGCCCGGTCTGCCGGCGGATCGTCGAGGCGGCGGCGCGCAAGAACGGCCTCGCGGCGGCGGCGCTCTTCGTCCCCGGCGCCGACCTGCCGGTGCTCACGCTCAACCAGGTGCGGATGCTGCTGCGCCTCGACCAGGCGTACGGGCTCGACCTCGATCCGCGTGAGCGGCTCCCGGAGATCGTCGCCACGATCGGCGCGGGCTTCGGCCTGCGCGCCGTCGCCAACGAGCTGCTGGACTTCGTGCCCGTAGCGGGGTGGGCCGTAAAAGGCGGCGTTGCGTATGCGGGAACGCGCGGACTCGGCGAGGCCGCTGTCCGGCGGCTCGAGTCCCTCCACTAGGCAGCCGCGGGGCGCAGCTTCGCGCGCCGTGCCTTGATCGCCCGGAGCCGCTGCTGGAGGCGCGCCCACGCCCAGGGCTCGATCTCGAGGTAGCGAGTCTCGGTCTGTCCCCGAATCGTCTCGCCGTATTCGAACCAGGCGTCCGCCTCCTCGATGAGCAAGAGCTCCTCAGCCTCTGTGCTCTGCAGTCCGGTCACGCTCGCACCTCCGGGTCGATGGCGGGATCGTAGGACCGGGGTCGGACGGTGCCCCTGCTACCCTTGGTGCACATGGTTTGCAGAGCTGACAAGCAGCG
>JAFALP010000002.1 GCA_019234175.1 Actinomycetota bacterium
CGTCACCATCTCCCAAGGAGGCACGCGATGCAGTACCTGCTCCTCATCAACGACGAAGAGAACGACCGCGACCTGATGCCGGAGTACATGGCGTACACCCAGGCGCTGCAGGCGTCCGGTGCGATGGCCGGCGCCAACCAGCTTCAGCCCGCCCACACGGCCACCACGGTGCGCGTCCGGAACGGCGAGACCCTCGTCACCGACGGGCCCTTCATCGAGACGAAGGAGTCGCTCGGCGGCTACTACCTCATCGACGTGGACACGCTCGACGAGGCGCTCGAGTGGGCGGCGAAGATCCCGTCCGCCCGCTTCGGCCACATCGAGGTCCGACCGGTCGTGATGCGGCAGGCCGAGGTGGGCGCATAGAGCGGATCGAGCAGCTCTTCCGGGAGGAGCACGGCCGCGTCCTCGCCAGCCTGATCGGCGTCCTCGGCGACTTCGACCTCGCCGAGGACGCGCTCCAGGACGCGGTCGCGACGGCGCTCGAACGCTGGCCGCGGGACGGCACGCCGGCGAACCCGGCCGGCTGGCTCGTGACGGTGGCGAAGAACCGCGCCGTCGATCGCATCCGCCGTGACCGCACCCTGCAACGCAAGACCGAGCTGCTCGTCGAGCCGGAGACCGAGTCGAGGGAGGACGACGCCATTCCCGACGAGCGACTGAGCCTCGTGTTCGCCTGCTGCCACCCGGCGCTCGGGGTCGAGGCGCAGATCGCGTTGACGCTGCGGTCGCTGGGCGGGCTGGAGACGGGCGAGATCGCGCGCGCCTTTCTCGTGCCGGAGGCGACGATGGCGCAGCGGCTCGTGCGGGCGAAGCGAAAGATCCGCGACGCCGCCATCCCGTTCCGCGTGCCGCGCGACGACCTCCTCCCCGAGCGGCTCGCCGCCGTGCTCCGCGTCGTCTACCTCATCTTCAACGCCGGCTACGGGCCGCCGGTGCGACGAGAGCTCTGCAACGAGGCGATTCGACTCGCTGCGATGCTCGCGCTGCTGATGCCGGACGAGTCGGAGGCGCACGGTCTGCACGCCCTCGTGCTCTTCCAGGACGCGCGGCGGGACGCGCGCGTGCAGGACGGCGCACTCGTCCTGCTCGACGACCAGGACCGCGCGTTGTGGGACGACGCGGAGATCGCGGAGGGACGACGCGCGCTCCAGCGCGCACTGTCATTGCCGAGCCGCGGCCCATACCTCCTGCAGGCGAGCATCGCGGCCGCGCACAGCGAGGGAACGTCCGACTGGCCGAGCATTGCCGGCCTGTACGCACAGCTCGCAACCGTCGACCCGTCCCCCGTCGTCGCGCTCAACCACGCCGTCGCCGTGGCGATGGCGGACGGCCCCGATGCCGGCCTCGCGCTGACGGACGGCATCGCCGGCCTGGACGACTATTACCTCTTCCACTCGGTGCGAGCCGACCTGCTCCGGCGCCTCGAGCGCTCCGCCGAGGCGCGCGACGCGTACGCACGTGCGGTCGCGCTCGCCCCCAGCGACGTGGAGCGCGACTTCCTCGACGCGCGGCGCAGCTCGCTCTAGGCGAGCGCCAGGTCGACGGCCTCCTGCGCGGAGTCGGCGCGCAGCGCGCCGTCCACCTCCCACCCGGGCTCGAGGATGACGACCGGGCGGCCGAGGGTGAGCGCGAGCCCGATCTCGGCGAGCGTCCCGTACCGGCCGCCGACGGCGATGACCGCGTCACCGGACGCGACGACGGCGAGATTCCGCGCATGGCCGATGCCGGTGACGACGACATGGTCGACCCACGCGTTCGCGCGCTCCCGGCTCTCGCCGGGGAGGATGCCGATGGTCGTCCCGCCGGCCGCCTTCGCGCCGCGCGACGCCGCCGCCATCACCTCGCCGAGCCCGCCGGTGACGACGGTGGCGCCGCGCTCGGCGAGCAGCCGGCCGACCTCCTCCGCCGCCTCCTCGTACTCGGCGCCGCTCCCGATCACCGCCACCTGCACGGTCACGGCGTGCGCAGGCGCTGCTTCGTGGTCAGGAGGGCCGCGAACAGGTCGCCCATCGTGCGCACGCGATCGAGCACGACCTCCATCGTGAACGAGGTCGCATCGAGCTTCTCGTTCACCTCGTCCCAGCGCAGCGGCGTCGACACGGGCGCGCCGGCGCGCGGCCGGACCGAGTAGACGGAGGCGACCGTCTTGCCCTCGCCGTTCTGGTTCGCGTCGATGAGGACACCGCGCCGCTTCGACTTCGCCCACTCCGTCGTCGCCAGGCCGCGATTCGTCCTTGCGATCGCACCCGCGACGATCTCGCAGAACCGCCGCGTGTCGTCGTACGTGTACCGCCGCTCGACCGGGACGAGCACGTGCATGCCGTCGGCGCTCGACGTCTTCGGAAAGGAGGCGAGGCCGAGCGCGTCGAGCGCCTCCTTCACGAGCAGCGCCACCTGCACCGCTTCCACGAACCCGACGTCCGGCGAGGGATCGAGGTCGAAGAGCACCCAGTCGGGGCGGTCGAGACGGTCGACGCGGGAGTACCACGTGTTCATGTCGATGCAGCCCATGTTCACCATCCAGAGGAGCGCGTCTTCCTCGTTCACGATCGGCGCCGAGATCGTCCGCTGCTTCCGCGGCGCGTCGCGCGTGTGCACGTCGACCTGCAGCCGCGGGATCCACTCGGGCATGTGCGAGGGCGCGTCCTTCTGGAAGAACGCCTTGCCGAAGGCGCCGTCCGGGTAGCGGCGCATCGTGAAGGGCCGCTCGCGCAGGTGCGGGACGAGCACGGGCGCGACCGCGCGGTAGTACTCGATCAGGTCGCCCTTCGTGATCTTCTCGTCCGGCCAGAAGATCTTGTCGAGGTTGGAGAACTGCACGCGCGACGGCTTCTCGGCGCGCACCTCCGGCGCCGCCTTGTCGTCGCGCAGGCCGAGATAGACGGGCGCGCGGAGGTGGCCGTCGTGCGTCCACTCGGCGAACTTCACCTCGGCGACGATCTTCGGCCGCACCCACACCACGTCGGCCGCGCGCACCTTCGCCATCTTCGGCACGACCTCGAGCGGCGACTTGGCGGCGCACAGCGGCTCCAGCGCGTCGAGCAGCTCCGCGATCGTCTTCTCCGTGAAGCCGGTGCCGACGTTGCCGACCCAGCGCAGCGTCCCGGCCTCGTTCACGGCGAGGACGAGCGAGCCGAAGCTGCGCGCACGCCGGCCTTCGCCCTTCGTGTAGCCGACGACGACGAACTCCTGCTCGCCGTGCGTCTTGATCTTCAGCCAGTCGCGCGTCCGCCGCCCTTCCGCATACCGCGACGAGCCGCGCTTCGCCATCACGCCTTCGAGGTGCTGCTCCTGCGCGGCGGCGAACAGGGCATCGCCGTCGTCGAACGGAACCGAGATCTTCACGGTCGTGTCGCGCGGGTCGAGCAGCCCGTCGAGGAGCGTTCGCCGCTCCGTCAGCGGCTGGTCGGTGACCGTGCGGCCGTCGAGCTCGAGGACGTCGAAGACCTCGTACACGATCGGCGTGTCGGGCCGGCCCCGCTGCATGAGCGAGAAGCTCGGCCGACCCTGGTCGTCGAGCGCGCACACCTCGCCGTCGACGACGCAGTTCGGGCTGCGCGCCGCGTGCTCGAGCGCGCGCGCGACGCCTGCGAAGCGCTCGGTGAGATCGTTGCCGTTCCGGCTCAGGAGCTTGGCCGTGCCGTGGCGGACGTACCCGAGCGCGCGGTATCCGTCCCACTTGACCTCGAAGCTCCAGTCGTCGCCGTGCGGGATCGCGTCGGTGAGCGTGGCGAGCATCGCCTTGTAGTCGTTCCGTCCCGCGGGCGCGTCGGCGTCGTCGCGCTTGCGGACCATGAGCCAGTTCTGCTCCTTGCCGTCGAGATGCGCGGGGATGAGCGTCCACGTTCCCTGCAGCCGTTCCCCGTGGAGGCGCACCGTGAGACCGCCGTCCTTCTTCTCCTCGACCAGGTCGTACGTGCCGCGATCCCAGATCTCGACCGTCCCCGCGCCGTACTGCCCCTTCGGGATCTCGCCCTGGAAGCTGCCGTAGTCGAGCGGGTGATCCTCGACGTGGACGGCGAGCGCGCGCACGCCCGGCTCGAGCGGGATCCCCTTCGGCACCGCCCACGAGGCGAGGACGCCGTCGCGCTCGAGCCGGAAGTCGTAGTGGAGGCGGCGGGCGTCGTGCCGCTGGATGACGAAGACCGGCGCTCCGTCGTGGCCGCTTCCGGTGAACGGCTCCTTCGTCTTCTTCGGATCGCGCTTCCGGCGGTACTCGTCCAGGCTCACGACGCTGTTCTACCAACGCCGAGGTTTTGCGCCTGCGGGCCCGGAAAAAGACGGGGGGACACACTTCTCCACCCAGCGGGGGGTCGAATGCTCGGGGCCGGGTTTTCCCGGCCCCGAGTCGTGTTCGTATGCCTTTCGACTGGGGTTCCTCGCCGGGGATAAGCCTGTGGACGGTGTGGATAGGCCTCCGGCGAACCTGCCGAAACCTGCCTCAGGCGTAGACGCCGAGCGAGCGAAACTTCGCACGCCTGCGGCGGCGGAGCTCGTCCCCGGGGACGTCCGCCAGCTCCTCGATCGCCTCGCGGAGGGAGTCGCCCAGGAGCCTCGCCGCCTCGACGTGGTCGGTATGGGCCCCGCCCGCGGGCTCGGGGACGATCCCGTCGATGACGCCGAGCTCGAGGCAGTGGGCGGCATCCGGCTTGAAGGCGGCAGCGGCCTTCTTCGCCTCACCGGCGTCGCGCCAGAGGATGGCGGCGCAGCCCTCCGGCGAGATGACCGAGTAGATGGCGTTCTCCTGCATGAGCACGCGGTCGGCGAGCGCGATGGCGATGGCCCCGCCGGAGCCGCCCTCCCCGATCACGCAGGCCACCGTCGGCACCGCCAACCGGGCCATGACGAGCTGCGAGGTGGCGATGGCGCCTCCCTGACCGTGCTGCTCCGCGGCGACGCCGGGGTAGGCGCCGGGTGTGTCCACGAGCGAAATGACGGGGAAGCCGTGCCGCCCGGCGGGCTCGAAGACGCGCATCGCCTTCCGGTAGCCCTCCGGGTAGGGCATGCCGAACTGGCGGCGCGTCCGCTCCTGGATGTCGCGGCCCTTCTGCTGCCCGACGAGCGCGACCGTGCGGTCGCCGAGCTTGCCGAGGCCGGCGACCATGGCGCCGTCGTCGCCGTCGCCTCGGTCGCCGTGCAGCTCGAACCAGTCGTCGAGGAGCGCGCCGACGTAGTCGAGCGTGTACGGCCGCTCGGGATGGCGCGCGAGCTCGACGGAGCGCCAGATGTCGTCGCTCGTCGGCTCCTGCTGGATGCGGTCGAGCTGCCGCTGCAGCCGCTCGAGCTCGCCCGACAGGCGGGCGCCGCCGAGCAGCGGCACGTTGCGGAGGCGGCTCAGACGCTCGCGCAGCCGGAGCTCGTGCTCGCTCGGCGCCATCAGCCGAACACCCGTAGCAGGCGGCCGAGCGTGGGACGGATCTGCGGCCGCTCGAGGATGGCGTCGAGATGACCGAAGCGGAGGTTCTGCTCGGCGAGGCCGAAGTCCTCGGGGAGCTTCTCGCGCGTCGTCTGCTCGACGACGCGAGGCCCCGTGAAGGCGATGAGCGCTCCCGGCTCTGCCAGGAGGACGTCGCCGAGGCTGGCAAAGCTCGCGAGCACGCCGGCGGTGGTGGGATGCGCCATGACGACGATCATCGCCTGCCCGGCGTCGTGCAGGTCCTCGACGGCGCACACCGTCTTCGGCAGCTGCATGAGCGAGAGGATCCCCTCCTGCATGCGCGCGCCGCCGGAGCTCGTGACGGTGATCAGCGGGACGCCGCGCTCGGCGGCCGAGTCACACGCGCGCGAGAACTTCTCGCCCACGACGCTCCCCATCGAGCCGCCCATGAAGGCGAAGTCCATGACGGCGAGCTCGCAGCCGCGGCCTTCGATGGCGCCCTGCCCGATGACGATCGCGTCGGCGAGGCCGGTGGACATCTCCGCCTCGGCCAGACGCTCCGTGTAGGGACGCAGGTCGAAGAAGCCGAGCGGGTCCTCGGAGTGGAGATCGGCCGACTCCTCGTAGAAGCTGCCCTCGTCCACGAGCGACGTGATGCGCGCGTGCGCCCGCATGGGGAAATGGTGACCGCACTGGGCGCAGACCCACTGCGCCCGCTCGAGCTCGTCGTCCCGGTAGTGCGAATGGCACTCGGGACAGGTGTTCGGGTGCTTGGGCGGGGGCGCCGGCTTGTCGTCGGTCTCGATCGAGACGTCGATCTTGGACACGTTGCAAGCTTAGACCGGCCTCGACGGCGACCGGTTGCGGGGTCAGAGGCCGAGTACGGCACAGAGCCGCTCGAGCGGCTCGACGTTGGCCGGATCCGGCGCGAGGCCGCTGAACCCGGCCCCGGCCACTCGCCCGCGGAGGCTCGCCAGCACCGTTTCGGCGTCGGCGAGGCGCATTCCGTCCGGCTCCGGCATGAAGACCGTCATCTCGCTCGCATCGAGGACGTCGCAGTCGAAGGCGACGTACACGGCATCCACCTGTGCGAGCACGCGGGGGACGCCGTCGTCGATGCCGGCCGCGCGGATGAACTCCACCTCGGGCGGGTCGAGGTTGCGCGTCCCGACGAGCGCGACGTCGCTCGCGT
>JAFALP010000121.1 GCA_019234175.1 Actinomycetota bacterium
CTCGTGCGCACCGGCGCGGTGCGGGCACCTGTTGTCATCGGGCGCGACCACCTCGACGCCGGTTCGGTCGCCTCGCCGTACCGCGAGACCGAGTCCATGCGCGACGGGTCCGACGCGATCGCCGACTGGCCGATCCTGAACGCGCTCGTGAACGTCGCCGCCGGGGCGACGTGGGTGAGCGTGCACCACGGCGGCGGTGTCGGCATCGGCAACTCCATCCACGCGGGGATGGTCGTCCTCGCCGACGGCACCGCCGACGCAGCGGAACGGCTCGAGCGCGTGCTCACGACCGATCCGGGGATGGGCGTCCTCCGCCACGCCGACGCCGGCTACCCGTCGGCGCTCGACACCGCGCGTGACCAGGGCGTGCGGCTGCCGATGCAGGACGCGTAGCGCGTGCTCCTGATCCGCGACCTCGCGCAGGTTGCGACGCCGGCCGGCCGCGCCGCGCCGCTCCGCGGCGGCGACCTCGGCGCCGTGGAGGTGTTCGAGGACGCGTTCGTCCTCTGCGCCGGCGACACGATCGACGCCGCCGGCCGCATGCGCGACCTCCCGGCTCTCGACGGCGACGTCGTCGAGATCGACGGCCGCGGGCGGTGCGCGATCCCGGGGCTCGTCGACTGCCACACGCATGCGGCGTTCGCCGGCGACCGTGCCGACGAGTTCGCGCTCAGGGCGGCGGGGGCCTCGTACGAGGAGCTGCACGCGGCCGGCGGAGGCATTCTCTCCACCGTGCGCGCGACGCGCGCGGCCGGCGACGAGGGCCTGCGCGACGCAGTCGAGCGGCACCGCGGCTGGATGCGCGCGCACGGCACGACGACGTTCGAGGCGAAGTCGGGGTACGGCCTCGACCGTGAGACCGAGGTCGAGTCGCTCGTCGCCGTCCGCGACGCGGGCGGCATCCCGACCTGGCTCGGCGCGCACGCCGTCCCGCCCGAGTTCCCGGACGCGGACGCGTATCTCGACTTCGCGATCTTCGAAGTCCTACCGCGCGCGTCGCAGATCGCCGAGATGGCGGACGTGTTCGTCGAGCGCGGCGCCTTCGACGTCGCCCACGCACGTCGCTACCTCGAGGCATGCAAGGGGGCGGGCCTCGAGCTGCGCCTGCACGGCGACCAGTTCACCGAGATCGGCGCCATCCCGCTCGCGATCGAGCTCGGCGCGCGCTCGGTCGACCATCTGGAGGCGACCGGCGACCTCGGCGTGCGCGCGCTCGCGGACAGCGACGTCACCGGCGTCGTCCTGCCGGCGAGCGCGCTCTTCCTCGGACGGCCGATGCCGCCGGCGCGCGCGCTCGTCGACGCAGGCGCCGCGGTCGCTCTCGCCACGGACTTCAACCCCGGCAGCGCGTTCTGCGAGAGCCTTCCGCTGTGCTGCTCGCTGGCAGCGACGCAGCTGAAGCTCTCCCCGGCCGAGGCGCTCTCCGCCTGCACGGTCAACGCCGCGCACGTCCTCGGCCGCGCGGGCCGGATCGGGCGGATCGCCCCCGGGTACCGGGCCGACATCGCGCTTCTCGACGCCGACGACTGGCGCTACCTCGCCTACCACCTCGCGGGGAACGTCGTGGAGCGGGTCGTGATCGGCGGGGAGCTACGCTAATCCCGCATGCCCACGAGGAAGCAGAAGCGGCGCGAGGCCAAGTCGAAGCGGCACGACTACGAGTACGTGTACGTCGACGATGACGGCAACGAGGTGGACGCACCGCCCGAGGCCGAGACGCGCGCGAACGGCTCGAAGCCGGCCTCGTCGAAGGCCGCCGCCCCGGCCCGAGGCGGGCGCCGCCAGCCCCAGCCGCCGTCGTGGCAGCGCGCCGGCCGGCGCGCCGTCCTCCTCGGCATCGTCGTCTTCATCATCTTCGGGACGCTCAACAAGTCGCACAACTACGGCGGCGCCGCGATCGTGGCCGTCATCTACACGGCGCTCTTCGTCCCGTTCACGTACGCGCTCGACCGCTTCGCGTACCGGCGCTTCCAGCAGCGCCAGGACGCGGCCGCGAAGAAGCGCTGAGCGACCCCGTTAGACTCGCTCGATGCCGCTCGTGGTGGACACATACGCGCTCGGTCCGTTGCAGACGAACTGCTACGTCGTCCGCGCGGAACGCGGCGCCCGCGAGGCCGTCGTCATCGACCCGGGCGGGAACGCGTCCGAGCTGCGTCTCGAGCTCGCCGGCATGGGAGCGTCCACGGCGGCCATCCTCATCACGCACGGGCACTTCGACCACGTCGGCGGCGTCGCCGACCTCGCCGAGGGGACGGGCGCGCCCGTGTACATGCCCGAGGGCGAGCGCGAGCGCCTCGAGCGCTACCCGGAGTTCGCGCCCGCAGGCGCGCCCGGCCGCGCGCACCCGGTCGACCATCCGCTGCACGGCGGCGAGACGCTCGACCTGGCCGGGATCACCTTCGAGTGCCTCGCCATCCCCGGGCACTCGCCCGCTCACGTCGCGTTCCACGCCGACGGCGCACTCTTCAGCGGCGACCTGCTCTTCGCCGGTTCCGTCGGCCGCGTCGACCTGCCGGGCGCCGACTGGGACACGCTCGTCGCCTCCGTCCGGACGCTGACGGAACGGCTCCCGGCAGACACGGTCGTATATCCGGGCCACGGTCCGAAGACGACGCTCGGCGCCGAGCTCGCCCGCAATCCGTTCCTCGCGGAGCTCCGGGCTTGACGCGCATCGAGGCGCCGCGCGGCACGCACGACGTCCTCCCGTCCGACCAGCCGCTCTGGCAGAAGGTGACGAGGGAGATGGAGCGCCTGTGCGCGCTCTACGGGTACCGCCGTATCCAGACGCCCGCGTTCGAGGACACCGACCTCTTCCAGCGCACCGCCGGCGTCGGCTCCGACATCGTGCAGAAGGAGATGTACACGTTCGAGGACCGCGCGGGCCGCTCGCTCACGCTGCGTCCGGAGGGAACGGCGCCGATCTGCCGCGCGTACATCGAGCACGGGATGTACCGCGAGCCGCAGCCGGTGAAGCTCTTCACGATCGCACCCATGTTCCGGTACGCGGCGCCGCAGCGCGGCCGGTATCGCGAGCACTGGCAGCTCTCGCTCGAGTGCATCGGCTCGGAGGCGCCGTCGGTCGACGCGGAGGTGATCCAGTACTACGACACGCTCCTACGCGCACTCGGCGTCACGCACTTCGAGCTGCAGCTGAACTCGATCGGCGACCGCAACTGCCGGCCCGCCTACATCGAGAAGCTGAACGCATGGCTGGACGCGCACGAGGACGTGCTCGACGACGACGCGAAGCAGAAGCGCATGACGAGCCCACTCCGGGTCTTCGACGTGAAGAGCGAACGCGTGCGCGAGGCGCTCGAGGACGCGCCGAAGATCGGGGACTCCCTGTGCGACGAGTGCGCCGAGCACTTCGCGCGCGTGTGCGCCGACCTCGACGAGTACGGCGTCCCGTACACGCTCGTGCCGACGCTCGTGCGCGGGCTCGACTACTACACGCGCACGACCTTCGAGTTCATCGGGCCGGACGAGGGCGCGCAGGCCTCGACGATCTGCGGCGGCGGCCGTTACGACTACCTCGTGGAGGAGATCGGCGGCCCGGCCACCCCCGGCATCGGGTTCGGCGCCGGCATCGAGCGGCTCGTCCTCTCCCTCGAGCTCGAGCGGATCGAGGTCGAGGCGCCGCTGCTCGACGTCTTCTTCGCCGCCGCGCCGGGAGCGTCGGCGCTCGCGCCGGTGTACGAGCTGCGCAAGCTCGGCGTCTCCGCCGACTTCGACCACGCCGGCCGCTCGCTCAAGGGCCAGGTGTCGTACGGCCAAAAGCATGCGCGTGTCACCGTGATCGTCGAGGGACAGGGGTGGACGGTGCGGCGCCAGGGCGAGCTCGACGTCACCGTGCAGGACCTCGACGAGCTGCGGGAGCT
>JAFALP010000195.1 GCA_019234175.1 Actinomycetota bacterium
GCGATCAGCGGGCACGACTACGAGGAGCGGGTGCTCGAGATCCGCGACGCGGGCGCGGTCGACTACGTGCGCAAGGCCCGGCTCACCGACGAGCTCGCGACCGTCGCCGCCGCCATAGCCTCGGGTCAGCGGCGAAGGGAGTAGTGCAGGAAGAGATGCGACCCGTGCCGGCGCACGCCCTCGAGCGCGCCGGACACCCGGCGATCCGGCAGGAGCTCTACGCCCTCGACGAGCGTGAGCCCGGCACCGGCGAGGACCGGCGAGACGGTGAGATAGAGCTCGTCCACGAGATCGTCGACGAGCAGCGATCCGAAGAGCGTCGGGCCGCCTTCGCACAGAACGCGCCCGCCCAGCCCGGCGATGGTCGCGGACAGGTCGTCGCGTACGTGCAGGCGGTCGCCGAGCGTCTCCGATTCGATCTCCCGGACTCGCGAGAAGACGACGACCTCGGGATCGCGGTCGTGGCCGAGAGACCGCCGAAAGGCCGACAGCTCCTCGGCCAGCTCCGGATAGACCGCCTCCGCCGTCCACCGGTTCTTCGGCGACGCGAGGAGCGTGTGGGACCCGACGACGACCGCGTCCGCGCACGCGCGCAGCAGCGCCATCACGAAGCGGTCGGCGTCGCTCTCGTCGGCGACGATCCGGTTGGAGCGCGGCACATCGGGCAGCGCGACGACGCCGTCGAGCGTCTGGACGAAGTTGACGTACACACACTGCTCCGGCAGGCCGAACGTGCCCGGATACAGACGCGCGAGCGCCTCCGGGAGCTCGAGCTCCGGCAGGCCGTCCCGCTCGTACAGCAGCTCCAGCACTAGCGCAGGTGGAGAAGGAACTCGCGACGCAGGTCGGCGTCCTCCGCGAATGCGCCGCGCCACACCGTCGTCACCGTGCGCGATCCGTCCTCCTCGACGCCGCGCATCTGCGTGCAGAGGTGCGCTGCGTCGAGATGGACGGCGACGCCGCGCGGCGCGATCAGATCGACGAGCGTGTCCGCGATCTGCTCCCCCATGCGCTCCTGCACGGTGAAGCGCCGCGCGTAGAGCCGGACGATGCGCGTGAGCTTGGAGATGCCGATGATCTCGCTCCCTGCGACGTAGGCCACGTGCGCGGTGCCGTGGAAGGGGAGCGCGTGATGCTCACACAGCGCGTGGAACCCGATCGGCCCCTCGACGATGAGCCCCTGCGCGTCTCCGCGATGCTCCGCCGGGAACGAGGTCAGGAGCTTCGGGTCGCCGTCGTACCCGGCGGTGGCGTCGTAGAGCGCGCGCAGGAAGCGCGCAGGCGTGTCGCGCGTCCCGGGTGTGTCGAGATCCATGCCGAACGCGGAGAGGATCTCGGCGGCGTTGCGCTCGAGCCGCTCCCACTCGGCGTCGGCGAGTCGTCGCGGAGACGCCTCGTGGACGGGCAAGGGCAGAACGCTCACGGCTTCCTCCTATCGATGGCGATCAGAACGGACAGAACTGCAAGACACGCGGCGGCGACGGCGACGTCCGCGCGCGGCTCTCCGAGCGCGAGGCAGATGCCGAGCACGAGCAGCTGCGGCGAGAGGCCGAAGTTCGACGCGACGAGGACGGTCGTGCGGCTCGGCCGGCGGACGATCCTCTCGGCGAGGCGGTCCTGCCAGCCGTAGAGGACGCCGTACGCGCGGCCGAGCGGCGAGCGGTCACAGGATGCCGGCGCGCCGCGGCTGATCCGCTCGACGTTGAAGTTGAGCGACAGCACCGCTGTGAGGAGGGCGAAGCCGGCGAGCGCGATCCACGGCCCGATGGAGATGCCGAGGCCGGCGAAGACCGCGGCATTCACGACGAGGTCGGACTCGGAGTCGAGGTAGCGGCCGAAGTCGGTGACGCGGCGGGTCGCGCGCGCGAGCTGGCCGTCGGCATTGTCGAGCAGCGTCTTCAGCTGCAGGAGCAGTGCCGCAGCGAGGAATGCGTGCCCGCCCGCCTCGAATGCCGCGGCGAAGCCCGCCGCAGCGCCGGCGACGACGACGAGCGGCGGCGACACGCGGAGCGGCGCGAGCGCGCGCGCGACCAGATGCGCCGGCGGACGGAAGAGCAGCTCGCAGACGAGGTCGAATCCGCCGCGCTGCTTGCGGTCCGGCATAGTCAGCCGCATGAGCACGCCCGAGGGGTGGCGGGAGGAGGACGACGCGCTCGTCCGCGAGTTCGAGCTCGCGAGCTTTCCCGCCGCGATCGCGTTCGTCTCGTGCGTCGCCGAGCTGGCGGAGCGCGAGAACCACCATCCCGACATCGACATCCGGTACCGGCGCGTGACCGTTCGCTGGACGACCCACTCGGAGGGCGGGGTCACCGAGCGCGACCGTGAGATGGCCTCGCGGACGTCAGCCTGCGAGCCCACGTAGCGTTTCCTCGCCGATCGGCTCGCCGGCGCGGATGAGGTCGCGCGCCGCGTCGAGCTTGCCCCAGACGTTCCACAGCAGGAAGCCGCGCGGGCGCGTGTCGGCGTCGACGTAGGCGACGACGCCCTTCTTGTACGGCTCCTCGAGCCATACCTCGATCGCCTCCTGGCGCGAGTCGAGGTCGCCGACCGCCTCGTAGCCGAGGTCGAAGAGGTCGGAGTAGAAGAACGGCAGGTGCTCGTACGGCTCGTTCGCGCCGGCGGCGTTCCGTCCCACGTGGCGGCCGTGCGTGTTGGCGTGGTCCTCGTGCTCGACGCGCACGGCCTTGCCGAGCGCGACGTAGGGGAAGCGCGCCACGTCGCCGGCGGCGAAGACGTCGTCGCGGCCCTCGACGCGCCCGTACTCATCCACGACGATGCCGTCGTCGACGTGCAGACCGGCCGCTTCTCCGAGCTCGACGTTCGGGACGATGCCGAGGCCGGCGACGACGGCGTCGAATCCCTCCGCCGACTCGAACGTCGTCTCGGCGCGGACGTCGACGCCCTGCTCGCGATAGTACTCGACGATGAAGCGCGCGAGATCCGGCGGGAACGTGCGCCAGCCGATGCCCTCCGCGGGAAACACCATCGTCACGTCGCATCCCTGCACGCGCAGCGCGGCTGCGATCTCCGATCCGATGAAGCCGCCGCCGACGACGAGGAAGCGCTCACCTCCGTCGCTCTGCGCGCGCACGCGGTGGTAGTGCTCGAGCGTGCGGTAGTACGTGAAGCTCTGGTCGTCCCCGCCGAGCCGCCGCGGCGTGCCGCCGGTCGCGAGCACGAGGCGCTCGTACCCGTACTCCTCGCCGGCGTCGTCTCGCGCGGTACGCGCGTCGAGATCGAGAGAGACGATCGTGCGCCCGAGGACGAGCTCGACGCCGTCCGCGATCTTGAGGAAGACACCGGACTCCTCGCCGCCCTTCCAGAGCCCCTTCGTCAGAGGCGGCCGCTTGTACGGCGCGACCGGCTCGTTCCCGACGAGCCCGATGGAGCCGTCGGCGTCGACGTCGCGGATGCCCTTGCAGACGGCGTCCCCGGTCATGCCGGCGCCGACGACGAGATAGCGGAAGGAGCGCATCGTCACCTCTCTTTGTCGATGGTTATCCGGCACGGCGAGCTGGGGTCGAGGCAGCCGCTGATGCCGCAGCGGGCGCGGGTGCCGACGAGCCCGCTCCACATACCCTCGTCGATCGCGGCGAGCCGCGGCTCGGCGGCGACGAGGGGACGAAGCGGGCATGTCGGCGTGACGATCGAGTCGCCGTCGCGGGAAGCCTGGAAGCCGAGCCGGCGCAGGCCGGCGCAGACGTCGTCGAGTGTGCGGGCCTTGTGCAGCCCGGCGGCCGTCGCGAGTCGGCGGCCGAAGGCGGCTCCGACGTCGCGCAGGTCGTCGCGGCCCTCGGCGAGGAGTCCGACGAGCTCGGCGGTGTGATGCGCCGGGAACTCGATCGCCTCCAGCTCGGGCGCCGCCCGATACGTCTTCGCCGGCCGGCCCACGCCTTCACGGCTCGTACCGGTCTCGAGCAGCCCGGCGGCGGCGAGGCGCTCGAGGCGGCTGCGCGCGACGTTGCGGTGCACGCGGTCCTCGGCGGCGAGCTCGTCCGCGGTCACGCACCGCTCCTGCGACCGGACGAACTCGAGGGCGGAGCGGAGCCGTGGGTCGCCGACGGCTGACAGACGGTCCATGATTTAGACCTTCTATCAGTTTTTATCGAGCGTCGTCGACAGAGCCGGAGGTGGGACTCGAACCCACGACGCCTGGTTTACAAAACCAGTGCTCTACCAACTGAGCTACTCCGGCACGCCTTCATCGTAGGCGAGCTTCCGACGCGCACCTGCCAGAGGCAGAGGGCTGGGCTCTAGAGAAGGACTTCGCGTGTCTTCTGGTGCGTGACGATCTTGCGCTTCACGCGCTGGAGCGCGTTGTCGATCGTCTTCGTGTCGCACTCGAGCCGCTCTGCCATGTCCTCGTAGGACGCCCCTTCGAGGTAGAGCCGCAGCGCGTCCGCCTCGAGCGGCGAGAGGCCCGTGCCGAGCGTGAAGACGAGGCTCTGGAGCTCCTCGGTGGAGATGACCATGACCGAGGGCTCGTGCACGCCGGGGCCGGGGAGCGCGTCGCCGAGCGAGCACTC
>JAFALP010000267.1 GCA_019234175.1 Actinomycetota bacterium
GACGGGCACGTCGCCGACGTCAGGCCGTGGAAGGCGCTGCTCGGGAACTCGTACCTCTGGCACGAGCTGATCCACATGTACATCGCGGGGTACATCGTCACCGGCTTCATCGTCGCGGGCTGTTACGGGTTCGGTCGCCTGCGCGGGCGCTGGGGCCGTTACGAGCGCGCTGCGTTCGCGATCCCGCTCACCGTTGCCGCGCTCGCCACACCGGTGCAGGTGCTCGTCGGAGACTGGGCAGCACGCGACGTCGCGACGACGCAGCCGACGAAGCTCGCGGCGTTCGAAGGTCTGTACAAGACGACGCGAGGTGCACCCGAGCATTTGCTGGGCTGGTATGCGAACGGCGGCGTGAAGTACGGGATCGCGATTCCGCACATGCTTTCGTTCCTCTCCTTCCACAGCTGGAACGCGAAGGTGCAGGGGCTCGCCGCTGTGCCGCTCGTCGATCGCCCGCCGGTGAACGTCGTCCGGATCGCCTTCCAGACGATGGTCGGTATCGGCACGCTGCTCGCGCTCCTCGGAGTGGCCTTCGTAGCGGTGTGGATTCGGCGGCGACGGCTGCCGGAAGCGACGTGGTTCTATCGAGCCGTCGTCCTCGCGGCGCCGCTGTCGGTCGTCGCGCTCATCTCCGGCTGGGTCGTCACCGAGGTGGGGCGCCAGCCGTGGGTCGTCTACCGCGTGATGCCGACCGCGGCAGCAGTCACCGGCGCGCGCGGAATCCCGGTCGGCTACGCGACGCTCGCGGCGAGCTACGTCGTCGTCGGCTGCGGCCTTTTCTGGGTGCTGCGACGTCTTGCCCGGCGGCCGCTCGAGCTGGAGGCCGCGTAGCGATGCTCCTGCAGTCGCTTCCGCTCGTCTTCGTGCTCGGCGGCGTGGCGCTCTACACCGTGCTCGGCGGCGCCGACTTCGGCGCGGGGTTCTGGCAGCTCTTCGCGGGACGCGGCGTGCGCGCAGAGCGCGTGCGGGAGCACGCGCACGAGGTGATCGGGCCTGTGTGGGAGACGAACCACGTCTGGTTGATCTTCGTGCTGACGGTCTTCTGGACCGCATATCCGACGGCATTCGGGTCGATCGCCTCGACGCTCGCTGTGCCGCTCTTCATCGCCGTGGTCGGCATCATCTTCCGCGGCTCGGCATACGCGCTGCGCGCGGGGGCTTCGTCCGCGCGCGAATCCGGGCTGATCGACACGGTCTTCTCGGTCTCCTCGATCCTGACCCCGTTCGCGCTCGGCGCGGCGGCCGGGGGAATCGCGACCAATCGTGTCCCTGTCGGCAATGCTGCCGGGCAGCTCTTCTCGAGCTGGCTGAACGGAACATCCATCTTCATCGGTGCCCTCTCGGTTGCAAACGCCGCGTATCTCGCCGCCGTGTATCTCGCCGCAGACGCAGCGCGTGACGGGGACGACGGGCTCGAGCGTGACTTCCGCGTGCGCGCGCTGGGTGCCGGGCTCGTCGCCGGTGCGGTCGCAGTCGCGGGCATCTTCGTCGTCGACGCTGAGAGCCACAGTTTGTTCCATTCGCTCCTCGCGGGACGCGCGCTTCCTGCGGTGGTCGTGTCGGGTCTTGCGGGTGTCGTGACGTTGGCGCTCGTCTACCGGCGCCGCTACGAGCTCGCGCGCTACGGCGCCGCGCTCGCGGTAGCGGCGATCATCGCGGGCTGGGCGCTTGCGCGCTGGCCGGCGCTCCTGCCCGGGCTCACCGTGTACGGCGCCGCAGCCGGGCACGACACGCTTGTCGCGCTCGTCGTCGCGGTGCTGGCCGGCGGCGCGATCCTCTTTCCGGCGCTCGCGCTGCTCTTCCGACTGGCGCTCAGCGGCCGGTTCCGCGCCGTCGAGTCTGTGCCTTCGGAGTTCGTCGCCGAGGAACGCGCGGTGGTCAAGCCGCAATTGCTCGCGCGGTGGGCGGCCGCCATGTTGATCGCCGGCTTCGGGTTGCTGAACGTCGCCGATGCGCGCTGGGCGCACGGCGTGGGACTCGGGTGCCTCTTGGCGTTCCTTGTGCTTGCCTTCTGCGCGATTGTTCTACCTGCGCTTGAGCAGAGCTCGGGTACCGATCTGCCTTAGCGATCCAGACTGAGGGACGGCCATGTTCACCAGATTGAAACCAGACGGTGTTGCGCTCTTGCCACACTTCGGCTGGTGATGGTCAGGGCGAGGAAGAAGAAGTTGAGTAAGAAACAGAAGCGGCGCAAGCTGAGCCAGGCACTCGGCGAAAGCGCGCATCACAAGCAGGAAGAGAAGGAGCGCAAGCGGTCGACGCGCGGAACGTGACGAATGGCGGGCCGCGCCGTTCGAGGGCACAAATCAGCATCACGCACTGAACAGTCGCGAGAGCCTCGCTAGCACTTCGCGTCGGTAGGAACCTTGGATTTAGCAGTCGCGTGCTCGGTTCCCCTTCTTCGAGCTCGCATGCCCGTTGAGGCGACGCCGCCACCGGGGCTGTATGCGAAGGGGCTGACGACGGGTGACATCCAGCAGCATCTGCTTGAGATCTACGGCACCGAGATCTCCACGGAGTCGATCTCGAAGATCACCGATCAGATCGTCGAGAAGATG
>JAFALP010000244.1 GCA_019234175.1 Actinomycetota bacterium
GCGCCGGCCGCGTAGCGCACCTGGACCCCCTGGATCTCCTCGACCGGCTCGAGAAACTCGGTGAAGAGGTTGACCGACTTGTCGCGGAGAAAGTCCGAGTTCCGCCAGTCGACCATCACGCCCCGGCCGAGGCGTCCGGCGAGCCACACGGCGCCGGCGAAACTGACGAGGTTGGAGCCGATGCCGCTGCCGGGATACGGGCGCGTGACGATGAAGCGCTCGGGCACGGCGGCCATCGTATAACGGTGCCTGCGCGGCGAATGCGGACGCTATGCTTCCTCGCGTGACGACCATCCTCGGGCTGAACGCCTACCACGGCGACGCCGCAGCAGCGCTCGTCGTGGACGGGGAACTGGTCGCCGCCGCGGAGGAGGAGCGCTTCAACCGCGTCAAGCACTGCGCCGGCTTTCCGGCGCTCGCGGCCCGGTGGTGCCTAGAGGATGCGGGGCTTTCCCCGGACGACCTCGACCACGTGGCGGTGTCGCGCGACCCGCGCGCGAACCTCGGACGCAAGCTCATGCGCACGATCCGCCACGGCGCGTCGGCGCGGTACCTGAAGCAGCGGCTCCAGAACGCCGCGCAGATCCGCGACGTCGGCTCGGCGCTGGCCGAGGCGCTCGGCGTCGAGCGAGTCGACGCGGCGATCCACAACGTCGAGCACCATCAGGCGCACGTCGCCTCCGCGTTCTTCGTGTCACCCTTCGACCACGCGGCCATCCTCTCCGTCGACGGCTTCGGAGACTTCGCGTCGACGATGCTCGCCGAGGGCCACGACAGCCACTTCGAGGTGCTGGAGCGGATCATCTACCCGCACTCGCTCGGGATCTTCTACACGGCCGTGACGCAGTGGCTCGGGTTCCCGCACTACGGCGACGAGGGCAAGGTGATGGGGCTCGCACCGTACGGGACGCCGCGCTATCTCGCCAAGATGCGAGACCTCGTGCTCCTCGACGGCCCGACGTTCCACCTCGGCCTCGACTACTTCACGCACGACGAGGAAGGCGTCGACATGAATTGGGAGTCGGGCTCTCCGACGATCGGGCGGATCTATTCGGAGCAGCTCGTCGAGCTCTTCGGCGCTGCGCGCGAGCGCGAAGGCGAGATCACTGAGATCTACGCGGACGTCGCTGCTTCGGTGCAGGCAATGCTCGAGGAGGCCTACCTCCATCTGGTCAACACGTTGTGGGAGCGGACGCACATTCCGAACCTGTGCCTCGCCGGAGGCGTTGCGCTTAATGCGGTCGCGAACGGCCGCATCCTCCCCGAGACGCCGTTCGAACAGCTCTACGTTCAGCCTGCGGCCGGCGACTCGGGGACCGCTGTCGGGGCGGCGTACTACGTCTGGAATCAAGAGCTCGGCAGGCCCCGCTCCTTCGTCATGGAGCACACCTTCACCGGGCCGGAGTTCAGTGACGACGAGATCCGAGCGGCGCTCGACGACGCAGGCATGGAGGCGGAGCGGCTCGACGACGACACGCTCTTCGCCACCGTCGCGGAGCGGATCGCCGCGGGCGACGTGGTCGGTTGGTTCCAGGGCAGGATGGAGTTCGGTCCGAGAGCGCTCGGCCACCGTTCGATCGTCGCCGATCCGCGCAGCCAGTCCATGAAAGACGTCCTCAATGCACGGATCAAGCATCGCGAGTCGTTTCGGCCGTTCGCACCGTCGATCCTCGCGGAGCGCGTCGGTGAGTGGTACGAGCAGGACTATCCGTCGCCGTTCATGGTCCTCGTCTACAAGACTGCGAGCGACAAGCGGGACAAGCTCGTCGCCGTCAACCACGTGGACGACACCGGCCGCGTGCAGTCCGTGGAGGCTCGCGTCGAGCCCCGGTACCACCGGCTCATCAGCGAGTTCGAGCGGCAGACGGGCGTGCCGGTGGTCTTGAACACGTCGTTCAACGAGAACGAGCCGATCGTCATGACCCCGCGCGACGCGCTCGACACGTTCCTCAAGACGAGGATGGACGTTCTCGCGCTCGGCAACTACGTCGTACGCCGAAACGGCGCGTGACGCGCCGAGCTCTCGGAAGGCTCAAACGGCGTAGCGTCGCCGCCGCCCGGAGGCGTCTGCATCCGCTGCGGCCGCCGCTTCACGACCCGGCACGCGTCGCACAGCTCTCGGAAGCGCCGACGCATAGATTCATCACCGGCAACGGCTTCGCCGCGCGGTGCAGGTTCGTCATCAACTACGACGTCCTCACCGTCAACGAGGACGCGGACAACGACTGGTGGTTCTGTCGCACTGACTACCTCGAATACTTCTTCTCCAAGCACGAACCCGGTGAGGACTACATCCTGTTCAGTCACAACAGCGACAGGGCGATCGACGCGAGCCTACAACGGTTCTTGTGGCGGCGACGGCTCCGCGCCTGGTTCGCGACGGACGTCGAGATCGTCCATCCGAAGCTCTTTGCTATTCCTCAAGGTATTGCGAATCCACGATGGGCCCACGGCGACGGCGAGGCGATCGCGCGCGTACAGAGCCTCGAGCTCGAGAGGACCATCCTCTTCGACGCGAGCTACGACGTTGCCACATGGCCACCGGCGCGCGAGTACTGCCGGGAGCAAACCGGCGTCCCGCCCGGCCCTCGGCGTGAGTTCGAGGAGTTCCTCCGAGATCTCGCCTCGTCGTACTTCTGCATCGCGCCGCGCGGGAAAGGCATCGACACGCATCGCGTGTGGGAGGCGCTTTACCTCCGCACCGTTCCGATTGTCACCCGGAGCGTCCTGAGCGATCAGCACCCTGACCTGCCGATGATCGTGCTCGACGACTGGTCTGACTTCCGGTCAATCGAGTTCACGCCCGAGCTCTATGCGAGGACCGTGGGCACGTGGACGCCCGACCGGCTGACGATCGACCCCTACTTTGAGCGAATCGAAGCGATCCTGAAGGCCTAGGGCATCGACACCTGAACGCGATTCCACCCCTGTGGAATCACCGTGCGCGGCGTCTCGGTCCCGATCCGGACGCCGAGCCAGTACTCGGGCGCGAAGATCGGCCGGTGCGCCGCGCCGAGCCAGCTCCCCCACCAACCGAAGGAACTGTTGCTCGTCACCACCGTTGACGCATGCGTCAGCAGCTGCATGTCCACGATCTCGTCGTTTCGCTCGAAGCGCACCCCGCGCTCTTCCGCGAACTCGACCTCGACCTCACTGAGGTCATCGCCGACGAAGACGATCGGCGTGTCGCCGGAACTGCCGGCAAGCCTGAGGCAGTCGCGGTAGTAGGAGACCGGCAGATGCACACCCGCGTCCTCGTAGTCGGTACGGCGAACATGGCAACAGATGTAAGGATTTGCGGCGAGATCGTGGTAGCGAGTGCGAAACGCCTCGACGTGTTGTTCATGCGGGTGAAAGGCAGATCGGACACCCGAAGCCACGTTCTCGAAGTAGCGGAGTGACTGGAAGAACCCTGCGTAGTGGACGCCGTCCTGCAGCGCGCGAATCACCAAATCGGGGTCTTCATCATTGCCCACCTTCACGACCGGTGACGGCGCAAGCCGCTTGGTGATGTGGAACCGAACCGAGCGGCGTGCGCGCTGCGCTTTTCCATTCCATCCCCCGAGGTCGAACAAGGGGCGGAGGAGTTCGTCGTTCATGGCGAAGTCAGTGCCGAGGCGCGAGGCGGCTGCCAATCCGAAGGCGAACTGGAACATATGGTTGCCAAGCCTCCCGTGCGCCTCGACCGAGATCACGGCGCCAGCGTAGTGCGGCTCCACGCCCGGGTCGGCCGCTACCCTGTCGCCCGATGCAGTCGAATCTCGCTCTCGACGGCACTGTCGCCGTCCCTCGGCGTCATCGGCGGATCCAGGCCTCGAAGGGCTTC
>JAFALP010000026.1 GCA_019234175.1 Actinomycetota bacterium
CGAACGGCAGGAACGCGCCGATCGCGGCCGCGCGCGCGTCCTCGCGGCCGACGGGATCGCCCGAGACGATGGCGACGCCGCCGATGACGCGATAGGCGAGGAACGCGCTCTCGTCCGGCGCGAAGAAATACGACTTGTCCGCGCGCAGCGCGAACGGGGCGAGCGTGTCCGATCCCCAGGTGCGGACGAGCGCGCGCACGCGCTCGAGCTCGGCGGCCCGGCGGTGCAGCCGGTAGCGCCACGGCGCCAGCCACTCGACGAGCACGAGACCGACGGAGCCGACGGTGAGCAGGAAGACGGACAGCGGGAACCAGTCGGAGATGGGGCCGTTGAGCGAGTCGACGCCGCGCAAGCTGAGGCCGGCGGCGGCCCGGCCGGTCACGCGCAGCGCGGACGGCAGCGTGTACGGCTGGTCGGCCATGAGCCGGTTAATCCACAACGTGACCACGCCGTAGACGACGATCGTCGCGCCGAGCGCGAGCGCGTGCCAGCCGATCCGCCACCGCGTGGTGGGATCGCCGCGCCGGGTGAAGTCGACGCGCCGCGCAAGCAGCACCACCACCGCGATGCCGGCGACGATGGCGCCGTCGTCGAAACGGCGCTCGACATTGAGCACGAGCAGGAGCGCGAGGATGGCGACGGCGATCCTCCAGGCGCGGCTGCTCCCGCGCGCGAGGCTCCGCGCCGTGACGATGAGCGCGATGGCGAGGGGCACGACGAGCGCCTTCGTCACGCCGTGGACGTGCTCGGCGTCGAGCGCCGTGATGAGCGAGCGCCGGTGCTCCGGGAGGATGCCGTCCAGCACCGCGAGCAGCCCGACGGCCGCGGTGAGCCAGGCGAGGACGACGCGCGTCGTACCCCGGCCTGTGCCGCGGCGCCGGCCGAGAAGCGCTCCGGCGACGCCGGCGAGCACGGCCGGGATGACGACTGCGCGTTCCGCCGCAGCGGCGTGGAACGCCTGGTGTGCGGAGATCTGCCGCACCGTGAGGATGGAGATTCCGTTGGCGGCGTACTGCCAGCCGCAGACGCCGACAGCGAGGAGCAGGCCGGCGGTGAGCCGCTCGGCGCCGGCCCACCGTGCGAGCAGCGCGAGCAGCACGGCGGCGGCCGCCCACACGCCGAGGAAGACGGGGATGGTGGCGCCAGAGTGGCCGGAGAGCTCGTCGAGCGGCAGGGCGTCGTTCACTCGCGGGCCGAGCCCGGTGGTGACCGGCCGCGCGATGTAGAGCCAGCCGCTCGCGCCGAGGAGCACCGCGGGCGAGACCACGACGACGGCGATCGTGCGCAGCGTCCTACGCATTCGCGAGCCTCGAAGCAGCCGTCAGGTACGCGGCGCGCGCCTCGTCGCGCCACAGCGCCCAGTTGTGGCCGCCGCGGACGTCGAAGTAGTCGTGCGCGACGCGTGCGTGCTGCAGCTGCGCCGCGAACGCGACGTTCTGCTTTCGCAGCGGGTCGGACGAGCCGGAGTAGAACCAGAAGTAGGTGTGCAGCCGCCGCAGCGTCGACGCGACGCGGGGGAGGAGCAGCCGCGGGTCGTTCTGCGCCTGCAGCTGCAGCTGCGGCCCGAAGACGGAGTGGATCTTGTCAGGGCGCTCGTAGCCGGACCACGACTCGACGACGGAGAACTCGTGGGGATGGTGGAGGGCGATGTCGATGGCGCCGTATCCGCCTTCGGAGAGCCCGGCGATCGCGCGGCCCTGTCGGCTGCGAATCGTCCGGTAGCGCGCGTCGATCGCGTTCACGACGTCGTGCGAGACGAAGGTGGCCCAGCCGTTCCCTGGCCCGACCCCGTTCACCCACTCCTTGTCCGTGAACGTGCCCGTCGATCCGAACGGGAGGACGAGGATCATCGGCTGCCCCCGATGGAGCGCGGTGAGCGAGTCGTCGACGACGCCCATCTGCACGGTCTGCACGAAGGCCAGCGGCCGGCCGGGGAAGCCGTGCAGGAGGTACATGACCGGGTAGCGGCGCGCAGGATGCTCTGCGTACCCGGACGGGAGGTAGACGTACACCTCCTGCTTGCGGCCGCCGAGCGCCGGGCTCGGGATCGTCAGCCGTTGCAACGTTCCCGGGACGCTCACGTAGGCGGGCTCGCGCGGCGGCGCGAAGCCGCGGTACTGCAGGAAGTTCTCCAGGTAGTTGTGCGCGCCGACGAGGCCGACGGCCAGGAACGCCGCCAGGAGTGCCGGGACAGCCCAGGTGGGACGCGGAAGCGCCACGCTTCGTGTCTACCGCGGCGAGGTTAAGCGCACGTTGCCGCTGGATTACGCTCGTGGAGTGAACATCCAGGTTTCCGACAATCCGGCGGAGCTGCGGTACGAGCTGCGCGCCGACGGCGAGCTCGCCGGCGAGATCCGCTACCGCCGCATCCCGGGCGGCCTGGCACTCGTCCACACCGAGGTCGAGCCGCGGCGGACGGGGCTCGGCTCCGTTCTCGTGCAGCAGGCGCTCGACGACATGCGGGCGCGCGGCCTCCGCCTCGTCCCGGTCTGCCCCTTCGTGCGCGCGTACGTCAAGAGGCATCCGGAGTACGAGGAGCTCCTCACCGCCGACGACGCGGTGCCCGAGTGAGCTCCGCGACCGCCGAGAGCACGCCGTACAGCGGGCGTACCGCCTGGGTCCGCAACCTGGAGGCGCCGCTCCGGACCTTCATCGGGACGGAGACGGGCAGCGCCGCCGTCCTCCTCGCCGCGGCGATCGCGGCGCTCGTCTGGGTGAACGTGGACGCATCCTCCTACGACCGTGTCTGGGACGCGACGGTGTCAGTTCACGTCGGCGGCGCCGGGCTCTCGCACGACCTCCGCTACTGGCTGAACAGCGGGCTGATGACGTTCTTCTTCTTCGTCGTCGGCCTGGAGGCGCGGCGCGAGTTCGACATGGGCGAGCTGCGGGAGCGGCGGCGGATGGCGGTGCCGGTGCTCGCCGGGCTCGGCGGCATGGTGCTGCCGGTCACGATCTTCCT
>JAFALP010000040.1 GCA_019234175.1 Actinomycetota bacterium
CACCGAGCGACGGATGTGCCTCGCGTTCGGCGTCGACAACCTCGACGACGTCGGCCGCAAGGTCGCCGATGTCCTGGAGATGCAACCGCCGGCCGGGCTCCTCGAGAAGGTCCGTGGGCTGCAGAAGCTGAAGTCGATCGCCGATTCGCTCCCGCGCACGGTGCGCAAGGGCGCCTGCCAGGAGATCGTGATGCAGGGCGCCGACGTCGATCTCCGCCTGCTCCCGATCCAGCGCTGCTGGCCGGGCGACCCGGCGCCGTTCATCACGCTGCCCGCCGTGATCACGCGCGATCCGCGCGACGGATCGCGCAACGTCGGCATGTACCGCATGCAGGTCATCGACAAGAGCGCGACGTACATGCACTGGCAGATCCACAAGGATGGCCGCGCCGACTTTCTCGCGAGCGACGGCCGCATCCCCGTCGCGGTCGCACTGGGACTCGATCCGATCACCGCGTACTCCGCGAGCGCGCCGCTCCCGAAGCACGTGGACGAGTTCATGTTCGCCGGCTTTCTCCGCGGCGAGCCCGTCGAGCTCGTACGAGGCGTCACCGTCGACCTCGAGGTCCCTGCGAACGCGGAGATCGTCCTCGAGGGGTACGTGGACAAGGACGAGTTCGGCCAGGAAGGCCCGTTCGGCGACCACACCGGCTACTACACGGCCGCCGAGCCGTTCCCGATCTTCCACGTGACGGCGATGACGATGCGCCGCGACGCGATCTATCCGTCCATCGTCGTCGGCAAGCCTCCGCAGGAGGACGCGTGGCTGGGCAAGGCGACGGAGCGCATCTTCCTGCCCGCCGTGCGCGCGACGGTCCCGGAGATCGTCGACTACGACCTTCCGATCGCGGGCGCGTTCCACAACTGCTGCATCGTCTCGATCGAGAAGGCGTATCCCGGACACGCGCAGAAGGTGATGCACGCGCTGTGGGGGCTGGGGATGCTGAGCCTGACGAAGTGCATCGTCGTCGTCGACGCCGAGGTCGACGTGCACGACTACGAGCAGGTCGTCTTCTATGCGGGCGCGAACGTCGACCCGGCGCGCGACGTCGTCCTCAGCGAAGGCCCGACCGACCATCTCGACCACGCGCCGCAGCACCAGTTCGTGAGCGGCAAGCTCGGCATCGACGCGACCGCGAAGCTGCCGGACGAAGGCGCGCGCCCGTGGCCGGAGGAGATCGAGATGACGCCCGAGGTGAAGGCGCTCGTCGACCGCCGGTGGGCCGAGTACGGGTTCGGCCCCCAGACGCCCGGCCGATCAGGTTGAATCCGAACGGATGAGCGATGCGGGGATGACACCGGGGCCGTCCGAGCACGGACCGGCGCCCACCATCTGGCCGCTGGGCTTTGCCGTGGGCATCGCCGTCGGCCTCGTCGGCCTCATCATCGACCCGGAGGTGATCGGGTCGCTCGGCGGCGTGATCGCGATCGTGTTCGGGTTCATGTGGGCGCGCGCCGCCACGGGCGACATGCGCGCGCACGTCCCGGTCGTCCAGGCGGAGGTGCGTGAGGCGACGCCGGCCGAGATCGCCGCCGCTCCGTCGGCGATGGAGGGCGAAGCGGCGATGCCCGTGACCCCCGCCGGCCAGAAGATGCCGCGCAGCAGGTTTCTCGAGGGGGCGACGCTCGGCCTCGGCGGCCTCATCGGCGCCATCGTCACCGTTCCCGTCGCCGGTGTCGCGCTGCTGCCGCCGTTCCTCCGGCAGAAGGGCCACAAGGTCGACCTCGGGCCGCTGAGCGCGTTTCCCGAGGGCAAGTGGTTCATCACCACGTTCATCGTCAACCCCTCCGAGGGGGCGGTCGATCGCCGCACGGCGTTCATCCGCAACAACGGAACGCTGAACAACGTGCCGAGCTTCACCATCATCTCGAATCGCTGCTCGCACCTCGGGTGCCCGACGCAGGCGAACGGCCCCACGGGCGCGATCCTCGGCCAGAAGAACGTCACCGAGCACACCGCGAACGGGAAGATCCTGCTGCGTCCGGTCGTGCCCGCCGGCTTCGGCTGCCCATGCCACGGCAGCCAGTTCGACGTCGAGGGCAACCGCACCGCCGGACCGGCCGTGCGCGCGCTCGACCGCTACTCGTTCGAGATCGACAACGGGCATCTCGTCCTGCTGAGCACGTACTCCGTCTCGCACGTCGTCGGGACCGGCGCGCAGGCGAAGATCTACAAGTACAAGCTCGCGGGCCCGGGCCAGCACGTCGACGGCCCGGAGCAGTGGTTCTACCCACTCCAGCCGCCGCACCACTGATGGCGATCCGCCGATCTCGGTCCCGTGCGCAGGTCCGCCGCGAGCAGGCGCTCGCGGCCGCCATGTATCCGGTCGACTGGCTCGAGGAACGCTCCGGCCTCGTCGGCGGCGTCCGCTACTTCCTCTTCCGCAACGTCCCGAGCGACACGAACTGGATGCAGACGCTCGGCTCGGCGACGCTCACCGCGTTCATCGTGCAGGCGGTCACCGGCGTGATCCTCGCGATGTACTACAAGCCGACGCCGAACGACGCGTACGCCTCGATCCAGAACATCACCGACCACGTGACGATGGGCTGGCTCGTGCGCGGCATGCACAAGTGGGGCGCGAGCGTCTTCATCATCCTCATGTTCCTGCACATGGGCCGCGTGTTCCTCTTCGGCGCGTACAAGTACCCGCGCGAGCTGAACTGGATCGTCGGCGTGCTCATCCTCGTGCTCGGTCTCACCGAGGGCTTCACCGGCTATCTGCTCCCCTGGGACCAGACGGCGTACTGGGCGAGCGTCGTCGGCATCAACCTGAACGGGACGGCGCCGTTCTTAGGACCATGGCTGGCGCAGTTCCTGCGATCGGGGCAGGAGATCAGCGGCGAGACGCTGACGCGGTTCTACTCGCTGCACATGCTGATTATTCCGGGCGGGATCATCGCGCTGATCACGCTGCACCTCTATCTCGTCGTGCGCCTCGGCGTGACGTCGCCGCCGTGGTCGCGCGACGCGGCCGGGCGCGACGTTCCCGACGAGGAGCCGCCGGTCCGCACCGGGCTCACGCGTCCCGCTGCGCACGGCTCGGCCGGAGGGCGCGACTGATGGCCGAAGAGAAGCCGAGCCGCCTCGACCTTCGCCGCGCCGACTTCGCGCGGTACAAGAAGGACGTCAAGGAGCGCGGGAAGCCGTTCTACCCATACGCGATGTTCCACGACACGGTGATGAGCCTCATCGTCGTGAGCGTCATCGTCGGGCTCGCGTTCCTCTGGAAGTGGACGTCGTACGGGCCGCACCACGACGGCCTGCACAAGGGGCTGCTCGGGCCGGAGTACGCGCCGCCGGCGGACCCGGGCACGACGAGCTTCGTCCCGCGGCCGGACTGGTACTTCTACTTCCTCTTCCAGCTGCTGCGCATCTTCAAGTGGCCCGAGTCGGTGTTCCTCGGAACGATCGGGATCCCGACGATCGCGCTCATCCTCCTGATCGCGCTCCCGTTCATCGACCTGCGGCGCGAGCGGCGCCCGTCGCGGCGGCCGGTGGCCATGGTGGCCGCCGTGCTCACCGTCATCTCCATGGGCGTGCTGACGTGGAAGGGCGCGACCGCCAAGGAGGCGCTCGCCTCCGAGGTGATCGCCGACGTCCCGAGCTGGGTCAAGGTGGAGAAGCTCCCCACGGCGGCGATCCCGGGTGCGAAGCTCTTCGCCACCGCGGGCTGCACCGCCTGCCACACCTACAACGGCGCCGGCTCGTCCAACCTCGGCGCGCCCGACCTGACCGCCATCGGCAGCCGCCACCTCGGCATCTCCTTCCAGATCCGCCACCTCCAGTGCCCGTCCTGCGTGAACCCCGGCTCGCCGATGCCGAAGTTCGC
>JAFALP010000348.1 GCA_019234175.1 Actinomycetota bacterium
AGCCGGTAGGCGCCGATCTCGCCGGTGCCGAAGTTGGCGACGAGCAGGTCGCCGCCGAAACGCCCGAACGACGCCGGCGCCAGGGCGAGGCCCCACGGCTCGAAGAGTCCCGAGTGTGCGACGCGCGCGACGAGCCGTCCCTGCAGATCGAACTCGTCCACGTACCCGCCCGTCGGCCCGTCGTTGCCGTCGACCGGCGCGCGGTAGACGAACGTGACGAAGACGTGGTTCCCCTTCACGTAGATGCCGTCCGGCGCGTACCAGGACGGCACACGGGGATCCGTGAACGAGCCGGCGAGCCGCACCTGCTTCCACGCGCCGTCGAACACGTCGACGCGGCCGTTGTGAAAATCGGTCGCGTACAGCAGCCCGTGCGCGAACGCGACGCCGCGGAAGATCGCGGCCTGTCCCGTCTCGTCGACGGTCACTTCGGCGGCCTTCGACCAGTCGGTCGGGACCGTCGGCGTCCAGGCGCGGAGGTTGCCGTCCTCGCACGCATAGACGAACCGCGCCGGCGCGGAGCGGCCGCCGCCGTGGACGAGGAACGACGAGCCGCCGTAGTAGACGACGCCCGTCGGCCCTCCCGGCACGGCGACGGTGAGGAGCTGCTTGCGGCCGGTGGAGGAGTAGAGCGTGCTCGTCCCGCGCGCCTCGTTGCCGGTCCACCACGGGCCGGTCGGGCTCGCCGCGAGCCCCCAGGCGTTCACGAGCGTGTTGTCGTGATGCGGCGCCGGGACCGCGGGCGCATCGGAGACGATCGGCAGGGCGCTGTAGAACGCGCTCGACGCGCCGGCGCTCTGTGCGACGACGAAGACGACGCCGAACGCGACGGCCGCCGCCGCCGCGACGCTACGCGCCCGGTACGGGAGCCGTCGACTCACGGACGACGAGTTCGGTCGCGAGCTCGATCCGGAGCGCGTCGAGGCGCTGGCCCTCGAGCAGTCGCGAGAGGAGGCTGACGCCCATCCGCCCGAGCTCGGCGAGCGGTTGCCGGACGGTCGTCAGGTGCGGCGTGACGATCGTCGCCTGGAATGTGTCGTCGAAGCCGACGATGGACAGCTCCTCCGGGACGCGGATGCCACGGCGACGCGCGACGTTGATCGCGCCGATGGCGGAGTTGTCGTTGAACGCGAAGATCGCGGTCGGCCGGTCGGGGCGGGAGAGCAGGATCTCCGCCGCCTGCTCGCCGGACGCGATGCTCCAGTCGGAGCGCACGATCGTGTCCGGATCGGGAAGCAGCCGCGCCGCCGCCATCGCCGCGCGGAACCCGATCTCGCGCTCGTCGTTCGCGTACCAGCCGGCCGGGCCGCCGACGACGCCGATGTGCCGATGGCCGAGCTCGAGCAGATGCTCCGTCGCGAGCTTCGCGCCGGTCGCGTGCATCGCCGAGACGCAGGGGATCCCGGGCGGCGGCGCTTCCCGAGGATCGACGACGACGAACGGGAAGCCGATCTCCTGCAGGTGGAGGAGCTCGTCGGTCGACTCCTCCGGGAGCATGAGGATGGCACCCTCGGTCGCGCCACGTGTGAGCCGGTCGACGAGCGAGACCTCGCGGTCGTGCTCGTGCAGGGTCGGGCAGAGCATGATGCGGAGGTCCTGCTCGTACAGCGCCTCCGACGCGCCGCTGAGGATGGGCCCGAAGTACGCGTCGTTCACGAGCGGCAGGGTGAGGCCGACGACCCCGGTGCCGCTGCTGGAGGCCCCCCGCGCCCCGCGGTTCGTGGTGAACCCGTGCCGCCGTACCACCTGGAGCACGTTCTCCCGGGTCTCCGGCGCCACGTCCGGCCGGTCGTTGAGGACGCGGGAGACGGTCGCGATCGAGACCCCGGCGAGGTCGGCGATGTCGCGGATGGTGGCGCGGCCGCGGAACTTCTGGTCGGGTCGGCGGTCGAGTTGGGCCATTTCGACCGAAAACGTACCGGAACTTGTTCCGGAAGGGAAGCACCCACCAGGTTCAAGATTTGGTGACGATCTTCGGTCTCCTGGACCTTGACAGCAGTGGAACAACCTGGTTACGGTTCCCGGAAATTTCCGGTACCGCCCCGTGATCCACCACTTCTCCGCCCCACGCCGGGCGAGAAAGGAACGGCAGATGCCAGGTCACACCCGCTCAAACCGCCGCCTCGGTCTTGTCGCCGGAATCGGCGGGGCGATGCTCGCCGCGCTCATCGTCACCGCAGTCGCATTCGCGTCGACGTCGAGCAGCAACTTGGCCGCCGCGCAGGCGGCAAGTCACCAGTGCGTCGTCCTGGCAGGATCGGGCGACCCTGTCTTCGTCCGCAACTTCAACCCGTACGTCTCGACGAGCACGCCCGCGGGTGCGATCGTCAAAGGCGCGATCTACGAGCCGCTGATCGTCACGACGGTCGCCGGTGGCGGCCATCAGTATCCGTGGCTCGCGCAGAGCTGGAAGTGGTCGAACGGCAACAAGACCCTGACGCTCAACATCCGCAAGGGCGTGAAGTGGAGTGACGGGAAGCCGTTGACGGCGCTCGACGTCGTCTACTCGCTCGTCGCCGGCCACCAGTCGAGCGTCATGGACCAGATCTCGCTGCTCAAGCCCGGCTCCAACGTGCAGTCGATCAGGGCGAAGGGCGCCTACCAGGTGGTCATCAACCTGAAGTCGGCCGACTCGACCTTCATCCCGGTGACGCTCGGCGGCGTGTTCATCGTGCCGCAGCACATCTGGTCGAAGGTGGCCGACCCGTCCACGTACACCGACTCGAACCCGGTCGGCACCGGGCCGTTCGACGTGGTCGGCGCGTTCTCGGGCCAGGCGTACACACTCGAGAAGAACCCGCACTACTGGATGGCCGGCGCACCGAAGGTGCCCTGCCTCCAATACATCCAGGCCGCTTCGAACGACGCGGCGCTGGCGCTGATCCAGAGCGGCCAGGTCGACTGGACGCACAACTTCGTCCCGAACGCCGCGCAGGCGTACAGCTCGAAGGACCCGAAGTACTTCCACTACTTCTACCCCGTGAACACGTTCGCGCAGTCGCTCGTGTTCGACGACACGCAGTACCCGTACAGCATCCCCGCGTTCCGCAAGGCCGTGAGCCTCGCGATCGACCGTGAGTCGGTGTACAAGCTCGGCGAGTACGGCTACGGCCCGCCCGCCGACGGGATCGGCCTGAACG
>JAFALP010000087.1 GCA_019234175.1 Actinomycetota bacterium
GTGCCGCACATCTACGCGGTCGGCGACTGCGCCGGCTACTGGCAGCTCGCGCACACCGCGTTCCGCGAGGGCGAGGTCGCCGCGGAGAACGCGATGGGTCACGACGCGTCGATCGACGCGCCCGCGGTGCCGCGCCCGATCTACACCGATCCCGAGATCGCCGCCGTCGGGCTGACCGAGGCGCAGGCGCGCGAGCAGTACGGCGACGATGTCGCGGTCGGCACGTTCTCGTGGGTCGCGAACGCGCGCGCGGTGATGCAGGCCGACACGACCGGCTGGGTGAAGTCGATCCACGAGACGAAGTACGGCGAGCTGCTCGGCCTCGTGATGGTCGGGCCGCACGTGACCGACATGATCGAGGCGGGCGTGGTCGCGATCGACGCCGAGTCGACGGTCGAGACGGTCGCCGACGGGATCGCGCCGCACCCGACCCTCTCAGAGGCGATCAAGGAAGCCGGGCTCGTGGCCCTGGGGCGGGCAATTCACCTGCCCAACAAGAAAAAACAGGCCGCGAAGGCCTAGCGCAAGTTTTCGGCCCGACCGGCGTCTTAGCTGTATGGACGTGCCCTCGTCCTGTCCGGGATCGTGCCCGCCCGCCGATTCCGGGCGAACTCCCAGAGCCCGCCCCGCCGCCGCAGTCGGGGCGGGCTCGCTTTTTTCGCCCTAGAATTCGGGGGTGGGCGTCTTCAACCGCCGCAATGCGGCCGTGGGCTTCGCGGCCTGGAAGCTCGGCAAGCGGGTCGTCAGCCGCAAGGTGAAGTCCGCTCCGCCGAAGGCGAAGAAGCGGAAGCCGCTCGTCGCGCTTCTGCTCGCCGCCGGCGCCGGCATCGCCACCTTCCTCCGGCTGCGCCGGGGTGGTGAAGAGTGAGCGACTTCTCGGAGGTCTACCGCTACTACACGCTCGCGAAGAAAGCGGAGTGGCAGGTGCGCGACCTGCCGTGGGACGAGCTGCCGCCGATCCCGGAGTCGAAGGGCTCGCCGGACAAGGTCGCGCGGCGCCGCGACATCTGGCGCTCCGGGATCACGCAGCAGCTGCAGGCGGACGAGCTCGCGGTGCAGATGGCCGCACAGCTCTTCGCGCTCGCGCCGCACCCGGAGGCGAAGCTCTACTACACGACGCTCGTGCAGGACGAGTCGCGCCACACCGAGGCGTGGCTGAAGCTCACCGCGATGGTCGGCGGCACGGCCGAGCGCGACCCGTATCTCGACCAGCTCTGCAAGATGACGCTCGAGGCCGACACGCTCGAGGAGAAGGTCTTCCAGATGCAGGTGTTCTTCGAACGGCTGATCATCCCGAAGTTCAGGATGATCGCGCGCTCGTCGCGCGGGACGATCCTCGAGGACATGTGCAACCGGCTTGCGATCGACGACGGCATCCACCACGGCTCGGGGATGGCGTACGAGCGCGTGCTCCTGCAGAACGCGTCGAAGAAGACGAAGGACAAGCTGATCAAGGCGGGCAACCGGCTGCTGCCGGTGTTCGTGCAGCACGAGCTCTGGCGTCCGCGCGAGCGCGCGTGGATCGGCAGCGCGATGCGCAGCGCCGACGTCGCGCGCCTGCGCCGTGAGCTCGAGAACGGGATCAGGATGGCGGCGTCGCTCGGCCTCGACGTGAGCGAGGTGCAGGTGCCGCGGCTCGCGGCCTAGCGCTACAAGCCTTTGAACGAACTGATGTGCTCGGGCGCGACGACGGGCGAGCCCTCGTCGAGCTGGATCTGCGCGTGCTTCTTCAACGGGATCGAGCGCGGATTGCCCTTCCAGACCTTGCCGTCGTAGAAGGCGGTCACGGGACCCTTCGCCGGCCCGAGTCGCCTCGCCGACAACGGCTGGCCCCACACGTCGAAGAACTCGCCGAGCGTGTAGGTGCGCTGCACGGGCGACTCGATGTGGACGATCCCGTCCTCGGCGTGCGTGTGCAGCCACGCGAAGCACCTTCCCTGCGAGACGAACGGGCCCTGCGGGGTGCGCACGCCGTAGAGCGGGGGCCCGATGCCGATGCCGAACGGGACGGCGCGCGCCTTGCCCTTCACGAAGAGCGTCAGGTGCGCGTGGATGTGGAAGAGGAACTGCTCCGTTCGCCCGCACTTGATCCCGTCGATCGACTGATTGAGCTTCAGCGCCTGCGGCGGGGCGAGCACGGACGCCTTCGGAATCGGCACGCCCTCGGGCCCCGGGGGGCCGGGCTTCGGCGCGGGGACGAGCTGCAGCACGAGCGCGGTGGCGAGGACGCGGAGCATCGCGCGCCGTTGTAGCAGCTGTAAGTTGACGCTAACGTAAGGCTATGCTTACATATACTCATGGAAGCCGCCCTGCGAGCGATCGCCGAACCGCGCCGGTGCGAGATCCTGCGCCTCGTGCGGGACGACGAGCTGTCGGCCGGAGAGATCGCGTCGCACTTCGAGGTCACGCGGCCTGCGATCTCCCAGCACCTGACCGTCCTGAAGGAGGCCGGGCTCGTGCACGAGAGACGAAACGGAACGCGCCGCTTGTACAGCGTGCGTCCGGAGGGTTTCGATGAGGTGAAGGCCTTCTTCGAGACCTTCTGGGACGAGAGACTGGAGGCGCTCAAGCGGGAGGCAGAGCGAGAGGAGAAGAAGAAGCGTGGAAACGACGACTGAACGCCTCTCCGTCACACGAGAGGTCCTCATCGAGGCGAGACCGGAGACGGTGTGGGAGTTCCTCGTCGACCCGGAGAAGATCTCCCGGTGGAAGGGGATCGCCGTGTCGTTCGAGCCGGCCGTGGGCGGCGCGTTCCGCAACGAGGTGATCCCGAACAACATCGCGATCGGAGAGATCGTCGAGCTCGACGCGCCGCGTCGACTCGTCTACACGTGGGGATGGGAGGGCAATCCGGCCGTGCCGCCGGGCTCGACCACGGTCGAGTACGAGCTCATCCCCGAGGGCGGCGGCACCCGCCTCCGGCTGACGCACCGCGACCTGCCGAACAGCGAGGCAGCGGAATCGCACGCGCACGGCTGGGCGCACTACCTGCAGAGGCTCGCGGTCGTCGCCTCGGGCGGCGATCCCGGAGTCGATTCGTACGCCGTCGAAAGGAGCGAGTGATGTCGAAGTTCGTCTACCTCTACACCGGGGGCACCGCGTCGCAGTCCGAGATGTCCGAGGAGGAGAGCAAGCAGGTCATGCAGGCGTGGATGGACTGGCTCGGCGCGATGGGCGACCACGTCATCGACGTCGGCAACCCGTTCGGCGCGTCCGCCGCGGTGAACGGCGGCGCCCGCGCGAACGCCAGCGGGTACACGATCGTCGACGCGGCCAGCCTCGAAGAGGCGGTCGAGCACGCGAAGGGCTGTCCGATCTTCCGGAACCCGAGCGGCAACGTCGAGGTCTACGAAGCGCTCGCAATGTGACTCGGCGACGGCGGGGCCCCAGCCGGGGCCCCGCCGTGCGCCCGCGCCTACTAGGCCGGCGCCATCACCTCGCCCTCGGGCGCCTGCATGTGCGCAGGCTTGAAGCGCTGGATGAGGCCCCAGTACGCGAGGCCGACGATCACGATCACGCCGAGCACGCTCCACAGGACCGGCCGGTGGTCGAGCCAGGCCCAGTGGAAGTTCAGTGCGAGCCCCGTCTGCGCCGGCGTGGGGTTCGTCGCGGCGCGCGGCCAGGCGATGTTGACCAGCATGCCGACGCCCCAAGCGAGGCCGACCAGCGTGAGCGGAAGTCCCCACCGACCGAGCGAGAACGGCGCCGGCTTCCTCGGCCAGCCGCGCAGGCGGGCCCGCAACAGCGCGATGTTCCCGAGCACGTAGCTGAGATAGATCATCCCCGTGGCTGCGATCGCGACGATCCCGGCTCCGGCGAACTGCAGCATGGGGACGAACGCGAGCACGCCGATGACGAGGCACGCGGCGATCGGCGTGTGCCAGCGCATGTTCACCTTGCTGAGGGTCGGTGAGGCCGGCAGCTGGTTGTCGCGCGCCATGCCGAAGCAGAGGCGGATCGTCGACGTCTCGATCGAAAGGCAGCAGACGAAGATCGCCGCCGACACGACGAGCAGGAACACCGTCGCGAAGGCATTGCTGAAGTTCGCGTCGATGATGTTCGCCGGCCCGAACCCGTTCTTGATCGCATCGTGCAGGTTCGGAACGGCAAGCAGGCATGCGAAGAGGAACACCGCGCCGATGACGAACGCTCCGATCACCGATGCGAGCACTGCCTTCGGCGCCTCCGTGCGCGGACTGCGCGTCTCCTCCGCAAGGGTCGAGGCCGTGTCGAAGCCATAGATCACGTACAGCGACATGAACATCGCGACCAGGAACGTGCCCATGGTCAGGCTCGTGCCGCCGGTATGGAAGATCACCGACGCGCTCTGGTGGTGGTGGAAGAGCGCGAGCACGAACGCGAACACGACCATCCCGAGGATCTCGAACAACACGCCGGTGTTGTTGATCAGCGCCACGAGGTTCACTCCGAAGATGTTCAGCAGCGTGATCAGGACGAGCGTGACCACGGCGATGATCCGCTGGTTCGAATGTCCGTTCGCGAGATGCCAGCCCATGTTGTTGAAGGCCGGGATCAGTGCGAGCGGCAGCGTGACGCACACCGATGTCACGGTGATGATCCCCGCGAAGAGGTAGATCCAGCCCGTGAACCAGGAGTACGTCTTCCCCGAGAGGTACTTCGTCCATTGGAAGACGCTTCCCGCGACCGGGTAGTGACTCGAGAGCTCGGCCCAGCCGAGGGCGATGACGAACTGCCCGATTGCGACGATCGGCCAGCTCCAGATGAAGATGCCGCCGACGGTCGTCAGGCCGAGCGCGAAGAGCGTGAAGATGCCGGTCGACGGCGAGATGTAGCTGAACGCGACGGCGAAGGAGCTGAACACGCCGAGCGAGCGGCGGAGCTCCTGCTTGTACCCAAATTGCGCGAGGTCGGCCTCGTCGCGGGCCGCCTCGACCGGGGTCTCGTCGTGGATGTCGAGGATGTGGTGCTCGTGGTCGCTCAAGTCATCCCTCCCTGAGGTGGATGGGCGATTAGCTCACGCGCCGGAGCTCAATGCAAGTGTGAATCGCGGATCCGACGCCGTCGCCTCGAGGCGCTCGAAATGGCGGTCGGCGTGGTCGACGAAGTCGAAGTCGAGCGCCGAGAGCCGCTGCTGGACGGCGCCCCACATCGCCTCCCGGAAGTCCGACATGAACCGCATCAGGACGACCTCGTCGGGCTCGTCGTCCGCGACCGGGAAGTCGTTGTTCACCGCGAAGTTTGCGAGGTCGAAGTCGGGGTCGCCCATGCCCGCGTACTCCCAGTCGACGAGGAAGAGGCGCTCGCCGTCGTGGACGAAGTTCGCGGGGAGGAGGTCGTTGTGGCACGCGGCGAGCGGACGGGCGCCGAGGCGCGATTCGACCCGGCGGGCGATCGACTGCGCCCAGCGGAACTGCGGCGGCTCGTTGATCTCCGCGTACGCCTCGACGACGCGGAAGACGTCGAAGCGCCCGGGGATCGGCGGGCCCGCGTGGAGACGCGCAAGCAGCGTCTCGCCCTCTGCGCGTGTGAGGCGCCCGACCTCACCCTCGAGGAAGCGCGTCACGAGGAACCCCTCTGGCTCGAGGAAGTCGACGACCTCGGGGCCGATGCCGAGCCGCGCCGCGTTCTCGGTCGCGGCCCGCTCGACGGCGCGGTCGATCCCGAGCCGCTCCGTGTCGTTGCCGCCGATCCGCAGGACGAACGCCTCGTTGCCGAAGGTCAGCTTGTAGTTGCGGTTCGTGATGCCGCCCCCGAGCCGCTCGATCCTCATGCGCTTGTCACGCTTCCGTTACGGTGCCTGGCACCGGTTTTCCCCTGCTGGCTGCCGATTC
>JAFALP010000135.1 GCA_019234175.1 Actinomycetota bacterium
CGGCGCAGGATTCGGTGGCTGCGTGGTGGCACGCGTCAAGACGGACGCCGTCCGCGCTGTCCGGCGCGCGGCCGAGCAGCTCGGCTCAACCGTATACGAATGCCAATCCGAAGATGGCGTCTCATATCGACACAAATCGACCAAAGGGCTCTGAAGAGACGTGTAACTCGAGCTGATGGCCGGATTCGCTCGTCGGCAATCGGGAGACGATTGTGATCCCCGGTGGCTGCCCGTTGCAATTAGAGCTTGTGTCCGCCGCGGCCACTGCGCAGGCGTGCGCGGCGCGGCTCTTCCAGCGAAACGAACGACACATTGGCGGCGAACGGGTCATCGCGGCCGACTTCACGGTCGAAGGCGACCGCGCGACCCTTGCAGCGCGGCTGCGGGTCATTGCCAGGGAGGAATCCGGTTCGCTCGACGTAGAGGCGCTCGTCTTCCTCGGTGCAAATGAACCCGTAGCCTTTGTCGACGTTGAACCACAACATCGTCCCGCGCAGACGTCTCACCCCTTCCACAGTCAGCCGACTCGGACAACGAAGAACGCGATCGCGACGTACTGGCACGACAACGCAACGAGGGTGAGCGCGTGGAAGACCTCGTGGTAGCCGAAGACGCCAGGAACCGGATCGGGACGGCGCCGTGCATAGACGATCGCGCCGGCCGTGTAGGCCAGACCGCCCGCCGCGAGTAGCGCGACCGCCGTCGGCCCCGCCGTCGTGGCGAGCTGAGGCATCGCTGCCACCCCGACCCAACCCAGGGCAATCCCGAACACCGCCGAAAGCCACTTGGGCGATCCCACCCACCAGAGCTTCGCAAGGATCGCGGCGCCGGCCCCCGCCCACACCACCGCAAGGACGATCTCCTGGAGGCTGCCGTGGAGACTGAGTAGGCCAACCGGCGTGTATGTCCCCGCGATCAGCACGTAAATGCCGGCGTGGTCGACTCGGCGCATGCGAAGCCGTGCAGCCGGCGTCCACGTCACGCGGTGATAGAGAGCGCTGGCGCCCAGCATCGCGATCGCCGAGCCGGCAAACACGCCGGCCGCGAGCAGGCGCATGCCGTCAAGCGTGACAAGAAAGGCGATGCCGACAAAACAGGCCACGGCGAAGCCGGCGAGGTGGAGAGCGCCACGCAGACGGGGACGTTCTACCGGCGGCGCTGTCGCTGTGGCGAGACTGGTCATCCTCGAGACTCCCCCCTACCGCCCGGGTGGCCGACGGCGACCGCGCAAGATCTGCGCACTTCACAGTGTCGCACATGCGCCGAACCGGCCACCGCATCGATGATGTCTCACCACCGCCGGGGAGCGTTCGAGCGAAGCTCGTCCACGCAGCTGTCGTGATCGCTCGCACCGCATCCGAGCCACCGCGACGATCGGCAGTCACTACGCCGCGACCAGTTCCGCGAGCCGCTCCTCGGCAAGGCGGCAGGTCTCACGAATCGCTGCGGCTAGCTCATCGTCCGCCGGTGCTCGTCGGGACTCTTCGAGCGCGCGGTGGCACGCCGCGAGTAACTCGCGCAGGTGCGCAATTTCATCCACGCAGCATCACCCCGACATTCTTCCCCGCCTGGCTACTCGCTAAGCCGCGTCGGGGTCCGTTCTGCGCGGGCGCTGCTGACGCGCCGCCTGCGCGGCCGGCAATAGTCCGAAATGCGGCTCGCCCTAATCCTCGGCGGGAGCGACGTCCGTCTTCTCGATCATCTTGGCGACGACCTTCTCCTCGATCGGGTTGCGCTTCTGACGGTCAGCCTCGATGTTTTGCGCCACCTCGACGCGCGCGGCTTGCCACGACGACCAGTGGCCGGCGACGAGCGCCCATAGCGAGAGCGCCGAAACGTAGATCACGCTACTCAGCCAGTGCATCACATAGGAGATTGGAATCATCACCACCCAAAAGATGGTGAGCCAACCATTCACCCTGCGCATGAACACAGGGTCACCTTGAACAGACGCCCACAGTGACTTGACGATGACCATTTTGGAGTCTCGAACGGCGGAGCCGCCGACGCGGATACGCCGGGAACAAGCGCGGGCATGCCCGAGCGAGGTCGTGCTCTCGATCCGACGCTCGATCGGGGGTTGAACGGGGTCGGCGGAGCGCTATTGCAACCTCCGAGAAGTCTTCATTCGATGCTTCAAATGCTGAAAGCGAGGTGACGAGAGGAATGGCGACGTTGATGGTGCGCGATCCGCTTTTCGCTGCTCCGTTCCGGCTGATGGACGAGCTTCTGCGGACGGGCGGCAACGGCAGCCGGGTCAGCGGGTTCACGCCGCTGCTCGACGCGCGCGAGACCGAGGACGAATACCTCGTGATGGTCGACCTTCCCGGCGTGAAGTCCGAGGACGTGACGATCGAGCTCAACGAGCAGATGCTGACGATCTCCGGGGCGCGCGTCCCTGTCGAGAGCGGCGAGCCGCAGCTCGTCGAGCGGGCATACGGCTCGTTCGTCCGCACCCTCACCCTGCCCACGGGGGTCGACAGCGACCAGATCAGAGCCGACTACCACGACGGCGTGCTCGAGCTGCACATCCCCAAGCCGGCCGCTGTCAAGCCGAAGAAGATCGCGATCAGCACCAGCTCTCAGAAGCAGATCGAGAAGTAACCCAGCGGACCCAGCGCGGGAGAGGCCGCCGGGGTCGGCCCGGCGGCCTCTCCCCAGGTGATGAACCGATGAGCACAACCACACTCGAAAAGACGGACAGAGAGTTCTTCGACGACGACGTGCGCGAGCTCTTCTGCCGCAGCTGCGGCTACGGCATCGTGGTTCGCCGCGACCCGCCGGACTGCCCCATGTGCCGGGCGAGCGAGTGGCGGGACCAGCCCGGCTTCGAACGCTTGAACTAGCGACCGCTCCGACGCCCCGGCACCGAGCAGCCGTCGCAGCTTTGCGCGCCGTTTCTGGCACCATCGAGCGGTGCCGGACACGCGCGACAGACTCTCATCGCGCACCGACCGCCGCAGCGAAGGCGCGCTCGGCGACATCCTCGACCACGCACGCGCGGCTGAGCCTGGAGCCGAAACGTCAGCCGCAGCCGATGCCGAGGCGCCAGATCTCGTCCGGCGAGCGCAAGCCGGAGACACCGCGGCACGCGAGCAGCTGATCAGCCGCCTCCTGCCGCTGGTGAGCTCGCTCGCCCGCCGCTTCCAAACCGAAGGCCTCGACCAAACCGACCTCGTCCAGGAGGGCATCGTCGGCCTGCTGCGCGCGCTCGACCGCTATGACCCCCAACGCGGGGTCCCCTTCGCCGCCTATGCGACCTGGTGGATCCGGCACTCACTCCAGGACGCGCGCAGCGATTTCATCCGCCCCTTCCGGCTGCCGCCCAAAGCGCTGCGCCAGCTCTCACAGCTCAAGTCGGAGCACCAGCGCATCTACCAGACCGAGCGCCGCTCGGCCGGCGTCCCGGAGCTCGCGCAACGGACGAATGTCGAACTCGACCAGGCGCGCGCACTCACGGCGGCTGACGCGCAGGTACGCAGCCTCGACGAAGCGATCGCAGCCGGCGAGGCGGAGATCGGGACGCTCGGCGACCTGCTCGCAGACCCACTCTCAGCCGAGGCATACGAGCACGTGGTCGAGAGCGTGGCAGGCGAGCAACTGCACGCTCTGCTCTCACGCCTCACCGACCGAGAGCGCGAGGTCGTGCGCGCCCGCTTCGGCTTCGACGGCGAACCCGAGCGCTTGGTCGACATCGGCGAGCGGCTCGGCATCAGCGCCGAACGCGTCCGCCAAATCGAAGAGCGCGCCCTCGCGAAACTCCGGCAGGCGGCATAGAGCGCGGCTGACGACCTCCGTGGGCGGCCGGCTTGCCACATCGGTGTTCGCCTCGACCGCGATGCCTAGGAAGCTCCACGTCGGACTTGAACCGCATCGAACGCCGCCTACTACAACGAATAGGAAGCGATCGCTTGGAGGTGTGGTTCGGAGAGCGATCGGCGCACAAGTGAGCACGGTTCACTGCCGAGGGATGTCATCCTCGCAACGCTCGCCGCCCGCGAGCGAGACCGAACGTCGGAGGCCGGAGTGCGCGTGCACTCCGGCCCACGTTCTTCGAGGCCGGCGACCCCGATCCACCTTGAAGAATCGGTGCCGACGACTACTTCTTGGACCAGAGAGTTGGCATCCGATGAGGCAAGAAGTGGCTGACTATTACGCGTTACTCGGAGTCGGCCGCAACGCATCGGCCGGGGATATTGAACGCGCCTACCGACGGGCGGCGCGGGCGACGCATCCGGACGTCCATCCGGAAGACAGCTCCGCCAACGCGCGCTTCGGCGCGGTCGCCATCGCCTACGAAACCCTCGGCAACCCGGTGCGGCGGGCCTCCTACGACCGAGCACAGGCCCGAATCCAACCGGTCGACCCTGTCCCTATGGCACATTCCCCTGCCGTCGAGGTACGCCCCGTCCCCCTCGGCCGCCCGCGAACGCTGCCTCTCCGGCCCTTTCACGTCACCCGCGTCGAGCCGATCGCCGACGACGACCTGCTCGGAATCATCGATACGCTCACGCGCCTGGTGAGCGATCACAGCTCGCCGGGCGTCCGGATGATCTTCACGATCATGTAGAGCCCGAGCACGCCGGCCACTGCGAACCCGGCGATGGCTTCCCATTCGAACCGGTCGACACGCGCCAGCAGCGCGGACGACAGGAGCAGAGACCCGATGATGATGGATGCGCCCATCCGGTTGGCGATCGACCGTAGGTGCCCTTCGACCTCCTCGAGCCCGGCCGGGGCGATCGCGACCTTCAGCGATCCCTGCTCGAGTTGGGTCACCACCTGCCCGAGGCGTTGCGGCAGCCGTCCGAGCGGGTGCAGCTGCGTGGAGAGGAACGCGAGCAGGCGGCTCGGTTCCAGATAGCGCTCGGCCTCTGCGAGCATGACGTCGAGCGACCCTCGTTCGACGAGGCCGAACGGGTCGAGCTCGGGGTCGAGGGTGCGCGCGATCGAGTCGGCCTGTGCGAGCGTCTTGCCGACGAGCGCGAAGGTGGTCGGAAGCACGATCCTGTGCCGCACGGCCAGTTGCTGGAGCTCGGCGAGTGAACGACCTGCGCTGATCCCCGAGAGGCGCCGCCAGTGCACGCGCGGGAGGATCCGCCGGACCTCCTGCACGAAGAGCGCGCGGTCCGCGTCGACTCCGACGAGGGACAGGGACATGACCAGCTCGGCGACGTCGTCGGCGCGGTTCTGCGCGATTGCGAGCAGGAGGAGCGACAAGCCCTGGCGCGTGTCGTCGTCGAGTCGTCCGAGAAGGCCGAAGTCCAGGAGCGCGAGCCGGCCGTCCGGAGTCAGAAGGACGTTGCCGCTGTGAGGGTCGGCGTGGAAGAGGCCCTCCACGACCACCTGGTGCACGTAGGCCTTGAAGAACTCTTGCGCGAGCTCCTGTCCGAGCGCCGGGTCGATCGCCGACGATGCGGCCACACGTTCACCGTCGATCCACTCGAGAACGAGGATCCGTTCGCTGACGCAGGGACGGATGACCTCCGGCACGGTGAGGCGCTGGTAGCCCTCGAGCACCTCCGCGATCAGCTCCGTGTTGTTCGCCTCTTCGAGGAAGTCCATCTCGGCGCGGAGGTGGACTTCGAGCTCGTCGACGAGCGTCTCGAGCTGGAGGAGTCGCGCCGTCTCCGAATGACCCGCGACGAGGCGGGCACCGGCGCGGAGTACGCCGAGATCGAGCTCGATCTGGTCGACGATGCCCGGGCGCCGCACTTTGACGACCACCTCTCGCCCGGTCACCGTGAGAGCCCGGTGGGTCTGGGCGATGGAGGCCGTCGCCAGAGGCACCGGATCGATCCACACGAACGCGTCCTCGTCCAGGTCCGCGGCGATGACCTGCTCGATCTCCGCGAAGGGCACCGGCGGGACGCTGTCGACGAGCGCGGAGAGCTCCTCGACGTAGACGTCCGGCAGCAGGTCCGGACGCGACGAGAGAAGCTGCCCGAGCTTGATGAACGTCGGGCCGAGCTGCTCGAGTGCGGCCCTGAAGGCTCGAGCCCCCTCCCGCGTCGGAACACGTCCGTTCGTGACGCCGACCTCCGCGAGAACGCGGTGGATCTTCGAGCGCTGCGCCGTCCGGCCGATCACGAGCGCGCGGCGCGTGCGGGCAAAGCGCGTCGTCACGGATCGCCGGTGCTGCGGCCCGGCCACACGCCGGTGAGATGGGAGAATCCGGTCGCGCCCGCGCGGTCGATCGCCGCCTTGACCGCTCCGAAAACGGCGCCTTCGACCGCGGCTGCCGCGACGATCTCGGGCCATCTCTTGTCCCGGTCCGTCGCTTTCGGCGCTTCGTCCTCGTGGGCGAGCGCGCGCCAGATCCACTTGAACGCGGCGCCGGCGACGACTCCGCCGACGACGCCGACGATCAACCCGAAGGGCCTGTACACGAGCCGCGCCACCTCCGGCGCGTTCCCGGGTTTGCTCGACGTGACACCCGGGCTGTGTTTTTTGGGCACCCGGGTAGGAGCAGAGGGTGAAGGTGGCGGTGATCGCCCATGCGGGCAAGTCGATCGAAGGCGGCCTGCCGGCGCTTCGCCGGCGGCTCGCCGGCGAGGGGGTCGGCGATCCGCTCTGGTACGAGATCGCGAAGAGCCGGTACGCGCCGGCGCAGGCCCGACGCGCCCTCGCCGAGGGAGCCGAGCTCGTGTTCGTCTGGGGCGGCGACGGAACGGTGCAGCGCTGCCTCGACGCCCTCGCAGGCTCGCCGGCACGTCTCGCCATCGTCCCTGCGGGTTCCGCGAACCTCCTCGCGAGCTTTCTCGGCGTCCCGAAGTCGATCGACCGGGCCGTCGCGATCGGGCTCCGCGGCGTCTGCAGGACGCTCGACCTCGGACGATTCGACAAGGAGCGCTTCGCCGTCATGGCGGGCGTCGGCTTCGACGCCGCCATGATCCGCGGGGCCGACGGTCGCCTGAAGGGCAGGCTCGGGCGCGTCGCCTACGTGTGGAGCGGAGCGCGGAGCCTTCGCGAGAAACCGTTCCGCGCACGGATCAAGGTCGACGGCGTCGTGTGGTTCGAGGGAAGAGCGAGCTGCATTCTCGTCGGGAACGTCTCCGAGCTGTTCGGGGGAATCGAGATCTTCGAAGACGCACGCGCGGATGACGGCCGGCTCGAGATCGGCGTCGTGAGCGCCGAGGGCGTTCTGCAATGGGGCCGCACGCTCGCTCGTACGGCATTGAGCAGCGCCGCGCGTTCGCCGTTCGTGCAGGAGGCGAAGGCGTGCACCATCGAGGTCGAGCTCGGTCGACGAGTCAGATACGAGCTCGACGGCGGGGACCGAAAGAAGGTGAAGTCGTTCACGGTGGACGTCGAGCCGGCTGCCCTCTCCGTCTGCGTCCCCGAACGGGAGACGCAGGACTAGGCGCCGGACTGCTCGGCGGCGCACTCGAGAAGCAGCGCATGGACGAACGCCTGGGGGAGGTTGCCCCGGAGCTGCCGCTGGGTGACGTCGAACTCCTCGGCGAGGAGGCCCGGAGGGCCGCATGCGGCGCGGTTGCGCTCGAACCAGCGAGCTGCCGCGACGTGCTCGCCCTGTTGGGTCAACGCGAGCGAGAGCACGAATCCGCAGAAGAGAAACGCGCCCTCGGACTCGCCGAGTGGGCGCTCGTCCGGCCGGAACCGGTATGCGTAGCCGTCCATCGTGAGCTCGTGCAGGCAGGCGTCGAGGGTCGCGATCGTGCGCGGGTCGTCGACTGCGACAGCTCCTCGGATCGCCGGAAGGAGCAGCGCTCCGTCGACGCGGTCGTCCCGGGGCGAACGTTGCCAGCGCCCGCTCGCGTGGAGCGAGGACGCCGACGTCTCGGCGACGATCGCATCCGCGAGTGCGAGCCAGCGGGCGGCTTCGCTCCCGCTCGGCCAGCCCGCGCTGATCGCGCGCAAACCCGCGGCGCAGATGAGCCGGCTGTGCGTCCAGTTGTCGGGCTCCAGCTCCCAGATGCCGGCGTCGGCCTCGGTCCAGCGCATCTCGATCGCCTGGGCGGCGATGGCGGCGGCACGAGCGGAGTCGGCGTCGAGCCGGTCGTTGCGGGCGGCGGCGGCGAAGAGCAGGAGCGCTTCGCCGAAGACGTCGAGCTGGAACTGCTCGCTCGCCTTGTTTCCGGCCACGGCGGTTCCACCCGGATACCCCGGCAGGTCGAGAGCGTGCTCGCCGGGGACTCGCGCGCCGCTCGTCGTGTACGCGGGCGCGAGGTCGCGGCCGTGCTCGAGGAGACGGTCTCGCACGAACGCGGTCGCCGTATCGAGTAGTCGAACGGGACCGAGCTTCGCCACCGCCTGACCGGCGAAGCACTGGTCACGGATCCACGTGTAGCGGTAGTCGTAGTTCCGGCCCGCGCGCGCTCGCTCCGGAAGCGACATCGTCGCGGAGGCGACCATGCCGCCCGACGCGCTCGTCAGCCCGGACATGACTGCGTATGCGTGTCGAACGTCTCGTTCCGCCAACGTGCCCTCGAACGCGGGCACCAACTCGCGCCAGGCGGTTTCCGTCTCCTTCCAGGCCACGCTCGGGACCGGGATCGGGATGTCGTGCTCGTCGAGGGTGAGCGCGAGCACGAAGTCGTGCTCCTCTCCTTCCTCGAGCGACAGCTCGAGCGCGAGCCCATCGCGATCGACGGGGCGTGCGCGCTCTCCGCCGGCCCAGCAGGCTCGTACGTCGCCGGTGCTGAAGGTCCAGCGGCCGGAGTCGTCCTGCGCGAGATCGCGCATCCGCTCGCGCCCGAACCCGGCTCGCAGGGAGAGCGCGACCGACATGCGCGCCGTTCCGGCGCGCGCGATCACGCGGCGGAGCACGACGGCACGGCTCGCGTGCGCCGGGAGCGCCAACGCTTCACGGCACTCGACGATCGCGTTGTCCTCGGTCACCCACCGGCTGCGCCAGGCGAGGGTGCCCGGCTCGTAGTAGCCGCCCCAGACGTAGCGGCCGACCGGGTGCAACGAGTACTCCCCGCCGCCGCCCATCAGGGACGAGAACACGGCCTCGTCCGCCCATTGCGGAAAGCACATCCAGACGAAGTCTCCGCGCGGCCCGACGAGGATCCCCCGCTCAC
>JAFALP010000375.1 GCA_019234175.1 Actinomycetota bacterium
GACGGCTCCCTGCGCGCGCAGCTCCTCGAGCGCCGGATACGCCTCGTTCAGCGCTTCGGCCCAGTGGTCGTCGGGATCGTGCAGGAAGACGACGTCGACGCGGTCGAGCCCGAGCCGCTCGAGGCTCTCCTCGAGCGAGCGCAGGACACCGTCGCGGCTGAAGTCCCACACTCTGCGATGCGTCGCGGGCACGTCGAAGCCGTCGTCGTCCCGGCCGTACGGCTCCGGGAGCGGAACGAGCCTGCGACCCACCTTCGTCGAGACGACGTATTCGCTGCGCGCGCGGCCGGCAAGGGCGCCGCCGAGACGTCGCTCGGAGAGGCCGAGCCCGTAGTGCGGCGCGGTGTCGAAGTACCGGATGCCGGCGTTCCAGGCGGCGTCGACCGTCGCCGCAGCCTCGTCGTCCGTCACCGAGCGATAGAGGTTCCCGAGCTGGGCGCAGCCGAGCGACAGCTCGGTGAGCGCGAGCTCGGTCACGGCTCGACTCCGTAGAAGGCGCAGACAGTTCCGCACAGCACTGCGTGCCGGTCTTCGTCGGTCAGCACCTCGGACACGGCGTCGAACCACTGCTCCATCGTCCCCGCGAGGGTCATCAGCGGCCAGTCGCTCCCGATCATGCAGCGCGCCGGTCCGAACACGTCGATTGCATGCTCGAGGTACGGGCGGACATCGGCGCTCGTCCACCCGGTTGCGGCTTCGGTCCCGAGACCGGACAGCTTGCAGGTGACGTTCTCGAACGAGGCGAGCCGCGCGATGTCCGTCCGCCAGGGGTCGAGGGCGCCCGTGGCGACGGGCGGCTTGCCGAGATGGTCGAGCACGAACGACGTCCGCGGACAGGCCGCCACGAGCTCCGCCGCCGCCGCGAGCTGATCGTGTCTCACGCAGATGTCGAAGGTGAGCTCCAGATCGGCGAGGAGACTCACACCCTCGCGGAGCCCCCGCCCGAGAATGGCGGCGTCGGTTCCTCCCTGGAGCAGCCGGCGCACGCCGACGACGAGCGGCTCCCCGGCGAGGATCTCCAACTGCGGCGCTGCGTCGGCTCCGAGATGCACGGGCGCGTACGCGACGATCCCGTGCACGAGGGGCGGCCCGACGTCCTGCACCCAGCGCACCTCCTCGAGGGCTTCCCCGTCGCGGCAGTCCGCCTGCACGAAGATCGCGCCGGCGAGCTCGTACGAGCCCGCGTCGACGTCTTCGGGAACGAAGCGACGCCGCAGCTCGGGAACGTGGTCGAGCCAGTCGTGATGGCGTTCCCACGGATCCCACAGGTGAAGGTGCGCGTCGAGGAGCTTCGCCATCAGCGCACGACGCGTGCTCCGCCGCCGCGCATGACATGGCGCACCTCGGCGAGGGTCGCCATCGACGTGTCGCCCGGTGTCGTCATCGCGAGCGCACCATGCGCCACACCGTAGGCGACCGCCGTCTCGACGTCGTCGCCCTCGAGCAGGCCGTAGATCAGCCCCGACGCGAACGAGTCGCCGCCGCCGACACGGTCGAGGATCTCCAGGCCGCGCATCTGCGGACCGACGACGAACGCGTCGCGCGTGCTGCACACGGCGCTCCAGTCGTTGACGGTCGCGCTGCGTGCCTCGCGCAGCGACGTCGCGACGACTGCGAGATTCGGATAGCCGGCAAACACGTCTGCGTGGAGGCGCTCCTACGCGGCGAGGTCGAGACCGGTGTGCGTCGCGTCCACACCGTCGACGCCGAAACCGAGGGCGGCGGAGAAGTCCTCCTCGTTGCCGAGCAGCACGTCGACCTGCCCGACGAGCCGGCGATTGGTCTCGGCGGCGGCGCCTTGGCCTCCGCGCATCTGCCACAACGAGGGCCGGTAGTTCAGGTCGAACGAGACGATCACTCCGTGGCTGCGAGCCGCCGTCATCGCTTCGAACGCGAGATCGGCCGCGGTCTCGGAGAGCGCCGCGAAGATGCCGCCGCAGTGGAACCAGCGCGTGCCGTCCCGACCGAAGATGCGGTCCCAGTCGACGTCGCCGGGACGGAGCGCCGCGGCGGCGGACCGCCCACGGTCGGAGCAGCCGAGCGCAGCCCGGACCCCGAAGCCGCGCTCGACGAAATTCAGCCCGTTCCGCACACCGAGGCCGATGCCGTCGTACGGCGCCCAGCTCACGTACGTCTGGTCGACGCCGCCCTGCAGGATCAGATCCTCGAGGAGCCGCCCGACGGGGTTGTCGGCGAACGCCGTGACGATCGCCGTGCGCATTCCGAAGCAGCGCCGAAGCCCGCGCGCGACGTTGTACTCGCCGCCGCCCTCCGACACCGCGAACGAACGCGTCGTCGCGATTCGGCCCTCGCCCGGGTCGAACCGAAGCATCACCTCGCCGAGCGCGACGAGGTCGAAGCGGCAGGCATCGCGCGGCCGGATGTTCACGCCAACATCGCCGCCGCGCGTGCCTGCTCTTCGACCCCCTCCGCCCGCGCCGTGATCCAGGTGCCCCCGCATGCGAGCACCGACGGCAGGGCGAGATAGTCGGCGACGTTCTCGGCGGTGATACCGCCCGTCGGGACGAACTTCACGTCCGGGAAGACCGGGCTGACCGCCTTGATGAATGCCGGCCCGCCGACGACGGCCGCCGGAAAGATCTTGACGACCTGGCAGCCGAGGGATCGCGCCAGGTCGATCTCGCTCGGCGTCGCGGCGCCGGGGATGAACTTCACTCCGGCTCGTTGTGCGGCGCGGACGACCGCCGGGTTCGTGGACGGCGCGACGGCAAACTGCGCGCCCGCGCCGAGCGCCGCATCGAGCTGCGACTCCGTCAGCACGGTGCCGGCGCCGACGACGAGGCCGTCGAGCTGCGACGCGCGGCGAATCGCCTCTGCCGCCGCCTCGGTGCGGAACGTGATCTCGACCGACGTCAGGCCGCCGGCG
>JAFALP010000085.1 GCA_019234175.1 Actinomycetota bacterium
GGCGATGCGTGCTGCAGCGATCCTAGGTCTGCGCGGGTCGTGCGGACTTCCGCCCACCAACGCAGCCGCGCGTCGGCTGTGCAGTATTTCAGCATCGCCAATCGCGTCCTCACCGAACGGGAGCTGAACCGCGCGCTGCTCGCGCGCCAGCTCCTGCTCGAACCGAAGCGCCTATCGCCGTCCGGTGTGATCGAGCGGCTCGTCGGCATGCAGGCGCAGTGGCCGCCGGCGCCGTACGTCGGGATCTGGACGCGCACGACGGGCTTTCGCCGCGAGACGCTCGAGCGCGAGCTCGCCCGCGGGACGATCGTCAAGGCGACGGTCATGCGGCAGACGCTCCATCTCGTCACGCTCCGTGACTACGCGCTCATGCGCGCCGCCATGAGCGAGTCGAACTTTCCGTGGATGTCGACCTCGTCCGGGAAGCTCGCACCGGGCGTTCGCGCGTTCGCGTCGGCCGGGCCGGTGACGAGCGCGGAGGCGCACGCCTACCTCGAGCGCGAGCACAAGTTGACGGGCATCGACGCCCGCCGCGCCTGGCGCGCCGCTCGGGTGCGAGCGCACGTCCTCCACCACCACGAGACGGCGCTCTGGGACGCGCGGCCGGAGGGACGCTTCGTCGCCGTCGACGAGCCGGATGCGCACGTGCCCGTCGACGCGCGCGCCGAGTTGCTGCGCCGCTACCTCGCCGCATTCGGGCCGGCGTCGGTGCGCGACATGAACAGCTGGAGCATGATGCACGCCGGCGGGCTCAGGGCATCGCTCGCGCTCCTCGACCTGCGTACGTTCCGCGACGAGAAGGGGCGCGAGCTCTTCGACGTCCCTCGCGCACCGCTTCCCGACCCGGACACGCCTGCGCCCGTGCGCTTCCTCCCCAAGTGGGACAACGTGCTGCTCTCGTTCGCCGACCGCACGCGCATCCTGCCCGAGCGCTACCGCAAGGCGATCATCGGCATGAACGGCGACGTCAGGCCGACGTTCCTCGTCGACGGCTACGTCGCCGGGACCTGGGCCGCGGAGAAGGGCCGCGTCATCACGACGCCGTTCGGGACACTCCCGCGCGGCGCGAAGCGCGAGCTCGCCGAGGAGGCCGAGCGCCTCGCGTCCTTCCTGTCGTCGTGATGCCGGTGGCTCAGGAACGACTGCTGCGTCGAGTACGTCGCGAGCGCGACGATCGCGCCGGCGAGAAGTGACCCGACGAGCAGCCCGCGGCGGGTCGGAGCTCCCGCGGCGGCGTGCCGCCGCCAGTCCGCCGTCCCCTCGCGGACGACGCGTGTCAGGTACGCGAGCACGTGGATGCTGAGAAGGACGCCGAACGCGATGAACGAGAGCGTGTGCAGCCGGCCGAGCAGCCCGTGCCCGTGGCCCTGCGCGACCATCGCCACGCCCGTGCCGAACAGGACGAGCGTCGACGCCACGAGGGCCGGCGCCAGCATGCGGAGGAACGGCTGCGGCGGGCCGGCGCGCCGATACTCGGCGTTGCCGGTGTAGTAGCGGACGAACCGCCAGCCGGTGCTCGCGAGCTTCAGCCCGACCGGAGGCAGGAGCAGGAGCCCGAGGAAGAGATGCACGTCGAGGAACCGCCGCAGGGCAAGCGCCGTCAGCGTCTCGACCGCGATCAGGACAGCGAGGAGGATCCCGGTGGAGCTCGTCAGCCGCTCGTTTCCCTCCGGGCCGCCTTTCATCGGCGCAGGGTGCCGGACGCCCCTGTGAAACGCCTGTGTTTCGTGACGATTCCGGCCGAAGCCGCCGGTACGGTCCGAGGGTGGATCCGCTCGACGGCCTGAACCCGGAGCAGCGCCGCGCCGCCGAGGCGGTGCGCGGCCCCGTCTGCATCCTCGCCGGCGCCGGCACGGGGAAGACGACGACGATCACGCGGCGCATCGCCCACCAGGTCGCGTCCGGCGCGTTCCGGGCGGACGAGATCATGGCGGTGACGTTCACCGACAAGGCCGGCGGCGAGCTCCGCGCTCGCCTCGCCGCGCTCGGGGTCACACGCGTGCGCGCGGGGACGTTCCACTCGGCCGCGCTGCGGCAGCTCCGCCACTTCGCACCGGGCGACGTGGGTCGGATCCTGCCGTCGAAGGCGCTCCTCCTCCGGCAGATCGGCAACCGGCTGCGGCCGCCGTTCAAGTTCCGTCCCGCCGGGGACCTCGCTTCGGAGATCGAGTGGGCGAAGAACAGCCGCGTCGCGCCGGACGCGTATCTCGGCGCAGCCGCCGACCGCGAGCCGCCCATCCCGGCCGACCTGATGGCGAACGTCTACACCGAGTACGAGCGCCGCAAGCAGGCCGACGGCCACGTCGACTTCGAGGATCTGCTCGAGCGCGCAATCCGGCTGTTCGAGAACGACGCCGCCGCGGCGGCGACGTTCCGCGCGCAGTACCGTGCGTTCACCGTCGACGAGTACCAGGACGTGAACCTCCTGCAGCAGACGCTGCTCGACCTCTGGCTCGGCGACCGCGACGACCTGTGCGTCGTCGGCGACGACTACCAGTCGATCTACGCGTTCACCGGCGCCGGCCCCGAGCACCTGCTTGGCCTCCCACGCCGCTTCCCGCACGCGACCGTCGTCCGGCTCGAGGAGAACTACCGCTCGACGCCGCAGGTGCTCGAGCTCGCGAACCGGCTCGTTCCGAACCTCGGCGGCGCGGAGAAGACCCTGCGCCCGACGCGCGCCGACGGGCCGGAGCCGACCGTGCGGCCGTTCCCGTCGCCCGAGGACGAGGCGCGCGCGATCGTCGAGAGAATCCGCGCGACAGAAGCGCCGCCCGAGCGCATCGCGATCCTCTGCCGCACGAACGCGCGGCTGACCGACTTCGAGG
>JAFALP010000411.1 GCA_019234175.1 Actinomycetota bacterium
CACAGCCGCGAGATCGTCGGCGTGAAGCGGTACGTGAACGAGTTGTAGACGAGCCCGGGGAGACGAGAGAGAGCGGCCGCGATTCCGAAGATGGCCACGCCGTGCGCGCCGACGAGGTTGCTCACGAATGCGAGCATCAACAGCGACCAGGATCGTCCCACTGCAGTGGCGACCGTTTGCGGCCACGCGAAGCCGACGACCGCCCGCACCGCGACCGGCTGCGTCCGTCCGCCGCGCGGCAGCACGACCGCGAGCGTGACGGCGCACGCGAGCGTCGCGACTGCGGCGGCGGCGGCGAGACCGAGCACGATTCCGCCGACACCGGCGCCGGCGAGCACGGCGGCGAATGCGAACGCGATGCGGCCTCCCTGTTCGACGACCTTGCGAACGAGCTCACCGCTCGCGCGCTCGAGGCCGCTGATCGCTGCCGAGATCATCTGGGCGGCCACTGTGAGTGGGAGCGTCAGCGCGGTGGCCCGCAGCCCCTCGACGAAGTGCGGTTGTCCGAAGACGTGCAGGGCGAGCGGCCGCGCGAGGGCGAAGGCGCTGCCTCCGATGGCGAGATTGAACGCCATCGCGACCGCGAAGGGGGTGAGCATCGCGCCTCGCTTGGCGCCGGGAGTGCGCGCCTCGGAGACATATCTGATGGCGGCGTAGTCGACGCCCGCGATGGTGATCTGCGGGACGAGGTTGACGAGGTTCAGCGCGAGGACGAACAGGCCGAGCTCGTCGGGAGCCAGCCTGCGTCCCATGAGCACGAGGAGCACGAAGCCGAGGCTGCTTCCGAAGATGCTGCCGACCATGGCGACGGCCATGCCACGGACGACTGCGGCGAGCGCATCGCCCCGTTCGACCTCGTCCTCTACGGGCCGCGCAGCCACCGGCCCAGTCGTTCCCGCCACCGAATCGGCGCTAACGTCGCAGGCGCCGTCCCGCCTCGAGGGCGGTGGCGATCGCTCGTTCTGCCCGCGGAGACGTCTTCAGCCGGAACGCCGCGCCGGTCCCCGGCGAATAGATGCCCACGCGACGCAGGCGGAATGCGTCCGACCAGTTGCCGTCGCCGAGGGCAAAGGCCGCCTCGTAGCCGGCGGCGCGGGCCGCGAGCCGCACGCGTTCGTCGTGCTCGCCGTAGGGATACGCGAAGAGCGGGCACGGCCGGCCGAGCTCGTCCTCGATCCGTTGGCGAGGCTCGGCCATCTCGGCGCGCAGCTCATCGTCCGAGAGCGAGCGCAGGTGCGGATGCGAGCGCGTGTGGGCACCGATCTCCGTCCCGTCGGCCGCGAGGGCACGCAGCTCGTCCCAGCCCATCGTCGTGAGCTCGCGGGGATGCCGTTCCGCGTCCGCTGCGAGCTCGTCGACCGTGAGCGGACGCGGGCGGTCTGCGTAGTCGGTGCACGCGAAAACCGTCGACGGGACCCCGATCTCGCGCAACCGCTCGACGACGCTTCCGATGCTCCGGAACGCGTCGTCGAATGTGACGTGCAGCAACCTCCCTCGTCCACGGAGGAGCTCTTCACCGGCGACCGCGGTGAAGCCACGGCGCAGCAGGGCGCGAACCTGCGCCTCGATTCGATCTGGAGGAAGCGAGAGGTCGTGCGACCAGGTCGGGGAGGCGGCGTGGTAGCAGAGGACCAGCGAGCGCTCGTTCAGGAGCGGTGCCCCTGTTCGCGTTCGGCGGCACGCCGCGCGAGCGCTTCTTCGCGTGCGTCGAGATCTGCGGCGCGTTCTGCGAGCGCGCGTTGCCGCGCGTCCAGCTCGTCGGCGAGACGAGCGAGACGTGCCCGCTCGGCTCGCAGCGCAGCGTACTCGTCCGAGCGCCGCCGATCACTCGGATCCTCGACCGCCTCGTGCACGACGGGATGATAGAGGGCCGCAACCGGCGCAAGGTTCCTCGTCATCACCTCGAGCGCAAGTGCGAGCCCGATGAGGATCCACGTGATCTTGCTCAGCTGATCCGACAGGAAGGTGCTCGCCACGAGAAGCGCGGCGAACGACAGGAGCAAGGCCAATGCATATCGCTCGATCGCTCGTTCCTTCGCCGCCCGCGCCCGTCGATAGGCGCTCATGATCGTCCGTCCCGTGAGGAAGAGCATTGCGAGGAAGATCGCGAGGCCGACCGGCCCGAGCTCGGTGAGGGTCTCGATGTAGGCGTTGTGCGCGACCTTCGAGGTCTGCGCGTAGAAGGCCGTCGTGTTCACCCCGGGCGTCGTCTCCAGGAGCGAGAGCGATTCCTTCTCGAAGTTGCCGGCTCCGAGGCCGAGCCAGGGATGGTTGCCGTAGCCGTGCAGCGCGGCGCGCCAGATGTCGGTGCGGCCGGAGCCGCGATCGCTCGCCACGCTGTTCGGATGGAAGATCGAGTCGGCGCGCTTGATGAAGGACGTCGAGCCCACGGCGGCGACGGCGGGAATGAGCAGGCAGATGGCCACGACGTACGCCGCCTTCCGCGACCGTGTGCGGAAGAAGCGCCACGGCAGGAACAGGCTGACGATCACGACTCCCACGAAGGCGAGCAATCCCGTGCGCGAGAGGCTCGCGACGACGGAGAGCATGATGACGACGACGACCGCGTAGTACGCGGCGCGCACGGGCGGGCGACGCTCGTTGGCGGCGAGCGCCAGTGTGGGCGGCAGCGCCGCGGTCTGGAAGACGGCGAAGAAGTTCGGATCGCCCTGCAGGCCGGCCGCGCGG
>JAFALP010000234.1 GCA_019234175.1 Actinomycetota bacterium
CGGCATCGTCCAGCTGTACGCGAGCCAGGCGGGCCAGCAGGAGGTGCCGATCAAGACGCTGCGGAAAGCGATCGGCGGCGACCAGATCTTCTACGTCCCGATCGTCCCGGGCGCCTCGCTCTTCGCCGGCCCCCTCCCGCACCTCCCGGTCGGCACCTTGACGAGCAAGCAGCTCTCGTCGGGCCAGCCGACGACGCTCGACCTGCACGTGAAGCAGCCGTCGTCGCTCCAGGGCCACTATCTCGCCGTCGGCGAGCCGCTCACGATCGGGACGCAGGTGCTCGGCGCGCTCGTGGTGGCGAAGCCGACGGCGCAGCTGCGCAGCAGCTGGCTCGTCCTGCTCGAGCGCCTCGCCATCGCGTTCGGCGGCGGCGTGCTCGTCTCCGGCCTGCTCGGCCTCTACCTGTCGCGGCGCATCGCGAGCCCGCTCATGACGCTCTCCGCCGCAGCCGACGAGATCGCCGGCGGCAACTACGGGGTGGAGGTCCCGCAGCCGCGGGGGAGCGACGAGATCTCCCAGCTGTCGGCGCGGTTCGCCGACATGGCGGCGAAGCTCGCGGAGGCGGAGCAGCTCTCGCGCCAGTTCCTCATGTCCGTCTCGCACGAGCTGCGGACGCCGCTCACCGCCATCCGCGGGCACGTGTCGGCGCTGCGCGAGGGCGTGATCGAGGACCCGGACGCATATGCGTCGTCGCTCGCGGTGATCGAGGAGGAGGCGATCCGCCTCGAGCGGCTCGTCGGCGACGTGCTCGACCTCGCGAAGCTCAACGCCAACAGGTTCACGGTGCTCGAGGAAGAGGTGGACATGGGGGAGCTCTGCGCGCGCGCGTACGCCGCATTCGGCGAGGTGGCGCGGCAGCGGTCGATCGACTACCGCAGCGAGGCGAGCGCGAGCCCCGTGATCGTCACCGACGGCGACCGCGTGCTGCAGATCATCTCCAACCTGCTCTCGAACGCGTTCCGGTGGACGCCGGAAGGGGGGCGCATCGCGCTCGCGCTCGCGGCCGAGAACGGCACGGTGTCCGTCGTCGTCTCCGACTCGGGGCCGGGCGTGTCGCCGGAGGAGCGCGAGCGCATCTTCCGGCCGTTCTGGTCGCGCGACGGCGCCGGGACGGGGCTCGGCCTCGCGATCGCGCGTGAGCTCGCGAACGCCCTCGGCGGACGCATCGACCTGCGCAGCGAGCCCGGGCTCGGCGCGCGCTTCGAGCTGATCCTGCCGAACCGGTAGCTGCTAGCTCGCGGCCTGGTCGGGCCGCTCGATGCGGTAGACGACCGCGCTGTTGCCCGTGCGCGGCTCGAGCGCCGTCTCGATCTTCGCGAGCCGGTCGTTCGCGTTCCGCCAGCCGGAGCTGATCAGGTCGACGAGGAGCGCGAGGTCGTCGATGCGCGCGTTGCGCTCGGCGACGACTTCGGTCTCGATCCGCTCGAGGCGGGTGATGACCTGATTCATGAGACCGCGCACCTCGGCGAGGTGCTTCGCGCTCGGCCGGAAGTGCTCGCGCAGCCCGTCCTGGATCGCGACCGGGAGGTCGGTCTCGAGGCTCGCCGCCACGGTGGCGAGCAGCTCGACCTGGACCCGGGCGCGTTCGAGCGAGGCGTCCAGCAGCGCCGGATCGAGCCGCGAACGACGGGCCTCGGCGATGCGCTCGACAGCCCGCTGAACCGATGCTTCATCCATGGCTGGCGACGTTACCGTGGTCGTCGGATGGAGACAAGCGAGCTCGAATACGACCTCCCGGAGGAGCTCATCGCCCAGCATCCGGCCGCCCGGCGGGACGACTCCCGGCTGCTCGTCGCCGACCGCAGAACGGGCGCGATCCGGCACCGCCGGTTCTCGGACCTGACCGAGGAGATCGGCGACGCGCTCGTCGTCGTCAACGACACGCGCGTCGTGCCGGCCCGCATCCCGATCGAGTCGCCGCGGGGCGAGGTGTTGCTCCTCGAGCGTCTCGAGGACGGGACCTGGGAGGCGCTCGCGCGGCCGACGCGGCGGCTGAAGGCGGGCACGCGGTACGGGGCCGTGGAGCTGCTCGAGCACCGCGGCGAAGGACGCTGGCTCGTGCGACTCGACGGCGAGCCGGCCGGCGACACGCCGCTGCCGCCCTACCTCACCGAGCCGCTCGCCGATCCGGAGCGCTACCAGACCGTGTACGCGGACGTCCCCGGCTCCGCCGCCGCGCCCACGGCGGGACTGCACTTCACGCCGGAGCTGCTGCAGCGGCTCGACGTCGAGCGCGTGACGCTGCACGTCGGCCTCGACACGTTCCGGCCGGTGGGCGAGGACACGATCGAGGAGCACGCCATCCACGGCGAGCGCTACTCGGTCGAGCCGGACGCGCGGGCGCGCATCGAGTCGGCGCCGCGCGTCGTCGCCGTCGGGACGACGACGGTACGCGTGCTCGAGACGCTCGCGTCCGGCGCGCCGCCGGCGGGGAGGACGGAGCTCTTCATCACGCCCGGCTTCGACTTTCGCCGGACGGATGCGCTCGTGACGAACTTCCACCTGCCGCGCTCGACGCTGCTCGCGCTCGTGATGGCGTTCGCCGGCGTCGAGGAGACCCGGCGCATCTACCGGACGGCGGTGGAGGAGCGGTACCGCTTCTATTCGTTCGGCGATGCGATGCTGATCCTGTGAGACCGCGCAGCGCGAGCGAGTGGCGCGACTTCTGGCGCGACGGCGGCGAGCGCGAGCTCGCAGCGCAGCTGGACGAGTTCGAGCCGTACAGCGTTCGCATCGCCACCCTCCTCGGCAGCGCGGCGCCGGTGCGCGCGATCGCCGCGGAGCTCGGCCGCATCCGTGCGCACGAGATCGGCGGCCCGGCGGACCCTCACCGCGATGCGCAGATGGCGCAGCGCATCCACGACTGGTTCCCGGGGACATGAGCTGCTTCACGCTGGCGGCGACCGACGGCGCCGCGCGCGCGGGCGTCCTGCACACCGCGCACGGTGACGTTCCCACGCCCGCGTTCATGCCAGTCGGCACGAAGGCTACCGTCAAGACGGTCGACCCGGACGAGCTGCGCGCGCTCGGAACGCGCATCCTCCTCGGCAACACGTACCACCTGCACTTCCGGCCGGGCGAGGACGTCATCGCCGAGCTCGGCGGCCTGCACGCGTTCATGGGCTGGGACGGGCCCATCCTCACCGACTCGGGCGGCTTCCAGGTCTTCTCCCTGCGCGACACGCTCATCGCGAGCGACGACGAGGGCGTCACGTTCCGCTCGGTGTACGACGGCGCGCCGTCGCGGTTCACCCCGGAGCTGGCCGCGCAGATCCAGACGACGCTCGGCTCCGACGTCGCCATGTGCCTCGACATCTGCCCGCCCGCCGGGGTGACGCGCCTCCAGCTCGAGGACGCGGTGCGCCGCACGACCTTGTGGGCGGAACGGCAGCGCGACCTGCCGCGCGCGCCGGGCCAGCTCCGCTTCGGGATCACGCAGGGCGGCCTCGACGCCGAGTTGCGCGCGCGGTCCTCCGAGGAGCTCGTCCCGCTCGACTTCGACGGCTACGCGATCGGCGGCCTCTCGGTCGGCGAGGAACGAGGGCCGATGTTCGAGGCGACGACGGCGGCGGCCGCCGCACTGCCCGCCGGGAAGGCGCGGTACTTCATGGGGATCGGCGATCCCGAGGGCGTGATCGAGGTGATCGCCCGCGGCGTCGACATGTTCGACTGCGTCCTGCCGACGCGCACCGCCCGCACGGGGAGCGCCCTGACGTGGGAGGGCCGCCTGAATCTCCGGAACGCGCGCTTCGCGCGCGACCCGAGGCCGCTCGACGAGGCGTGCCCATGCCCCGCCTGCACGAGGTTCACGCGCGCGTACATCAGGCACCTGGTCAACCAGGAGGAGCTCCTCGGCCTTCGACTCCTGAGCCTGCATAATCTCCGCTTCTTGCTCGATCTCGTCGTCGCCGCGCGGCAGGCGATCGAGGGCGGCTCGTTCTCCTCGTGGAGCGCGGACGCGCTCGCACGTCTCGCGCGTCAACCGGAAAAGGAACCCGCTGCATGAGTGCCGGCTTTCTCATCATCATCGTCGCCTTCGCGTTTCTCTACTTCGTCCTCATCCGCCCGCAGAAGCGGCGGCAGCTCCAGTCGCAGCGCATGCTCGACGAGATCAAGGTCGGCGCCGAGGTGGTGACGGCCGGCGGGATCTACGGGACGGTGACGGAGCTGGACGCGGAGTGGATCCTCGTCGAGATCGCGCCGCAGCTGACCGTCAAGGTCGCGCGCCGCGCCATCGGCACGGTCATCCCGCCCGAGATCGAGGAGGCGGAGGAGCCGCACGAGCAGGAGCCGCCTGCTGTGGAAAACGGCGGCTAACCTGTCGTCTCGAGGCCTGTGAGCGACCGCGCCAAGTATCTGATCCTCATCGGGGCGATCCTGGCCGCCGTCGTCGGTGCGGCCCTGCTCGCCACCCCGGGCTCGCCGATCTACCGCAAGCCGGCGCTCGGCCTCGATCTCCAGGGCGGGCTCGAAGTCATCCTCAAGGCGGTCCCGCCGAAGGGCCAGACGGTCGACGCGAGCGGGATGACCACCGCGCAGTCGATCATCCTGAGCCGCATCGACAAGCTCGGCGTCTCGTCGCCGAACGTGCGCAAGCAGGGCAACGACGAGATCGTCGTCCAGCTCGCCGGCGTGCACGACCCGGCGAAGGCGGCCGCCATCATCGGCAAGACCGCGCAGCTGCAGCTCTTCGACTTCGAGGCCGACGTCACCGGCCCGTCCGTCGACTCGAGCGGCAACCCGATCGCGACGCCGACCTTGTACGACCTGCTCACGCAGGTGCAGAAGCAGGCGGGGACGGGCTCGCCGCAGGCGTACTACCTCTTCCGGACGAAGACGATCCCGGCGAAGATCAAGGGCGGCAAGCCGACGGTCAAGCACTCGATCGTGCAGGGGCCGACGAACACGCAGACGGAGCTGCTGCGTCCGTACCGGGGCAAGGCGCCGCCGAACACGCAGATCCTGAAGGTGCCGGCGCACACGGAGGTCGTCAGCTGCGCGGCGACGACGGGCTGCCTCGGCATCCAGTCGACGACGGCGACGTCGTCGACGTACTACTACCTCTTGAAGTACTTCCCGACGCGCACGACCGGCGCCGGCCCGATCCCCGAGATGACGGGCACCGACCTCGTCCGCGGCGGCACGAACGCCGACTTCGGGACCGGCGGCGAGCCGATCGTGACGCTGCAGTTCACGGGGAAGGGCGCGCGCGAGTTCGGGAAGATCACGAAGGCGGAGGCGCAGCGCGGCCAGACGAAGTTCGACCTGGCCGGCAAGCAGGGCAACTACCTGAACTACGCGCAGCACTTCGCGATCGTCCTCGACGGCCAAGTCGAGTCGACGCCGTACATCGACTTCCAGCAGAACCCGGACGGGATCGCCGGTTCGAACGCCGAGATCGACCTGAACGGCGCGCCGTTCTCGCAGGCGAAGGACCTCGCGCTCGTCCTCCAGACCGGCTCGCTGCCGTACAACTTCGTGCAGATCGAGCGCACGGACGTGTCGGCGACGCTCGGCAAGAGCTCGCTGACGCAGGCGTGGCACGCGGCCATCGTCGGCCTGCTCATCGTCGCCCTCCTGATGCTGATCCTCTACCGCTTCCTCGGCCTCGTCGCCGTCCTCGGGCTCGCCATCTACGCGGCGCTCTACTACGCCGCCATCCTGCTCTTCAACGTCACGCTGACGCTGCCGGGCTTCGCCGGCCTGATCCTGACCATCGGCGTGGCGGCGGACGCGAACGTCGTCGTGTTCGAACGCATCAAGGAAGAGGTGCGGTCCGGGAAGTCCGTGCGCGCGGCGATCGCGACCGGCTACCGGCGCGGCTTCCACACCATCCTCGACGCGAACGTCGTCACGGCGATCACGGCGCTCGTGCTGTTCCTCATCGCCGTCGCGGACGTGAAGGGCTTCGCGCTCACGCTCCTCATCGGCACGCTCATCTCGCTGCTCACCGCCGTGGCGGCGACGCGCGCGATGCTCGGCCTCCTCAGCGGCTTCAAGTGGTTCAACAACCCGCGCTTCATGGGCGCGAAGGCGGAGACGATCCCGCGCTGGCAGCAGATCGACGTCAACAGCCGCGGCCGCCGCCGGATCTTCCTCGCGATCGCCACCGTGGCGATCGTCGCGAGCATCTTCGCCCTCGTCTTCAAGGGACTGAACCTCGGCATCGACTTCCGCGGCGGCACGCAGATGTCGTTCGCGACGAAGACCGCACAGCCGACGAGCACGGTCCAGAAGGTCTTCTCCGCGAACGGATTCACGGACGCCGTCGTCCAGGGCCGCGGCAAGCAGTCCGGCAACGACTTCGAGCAGTTCCAGGTGCGGACGAAGCACCTGTCGAACGCGCAGGAGAGCACGATCGTCAACGACCTGACGCAGCAGGCGAACCTGACGGGGACGCCGGACGTGAACACGGTGTCGTCGAGCTTCAGCTCGCAGATCGCGCACGACGCGATCCTCGCGATCATCGTCTCGTTCCTGCTCATCGCCATCTTCATCGCGCTGCGCTTCCAGTGGCGGTTCGCGATCCCGATCCTGCGAACACTGTTCAACGACATCCTCATCACGCTCGGCGTCTACGCGCTCAGCGGCCGCGAGGTGACGATCGACACGGTCGCCGCCGTGCTCACGGTGCTCGGGTACTCGATCTACGACACGATCATCGTGTTCGACCGGATCCGCGAGAACATGCCGCTGATGCGCAAGGCGTCGTTCCCGACGATCGCGAACATCTCGGTCGCGGAGACGCTGCGCCGGTCGATCACGACGTCGACCCTGACGCTCCTCCCGATCGCGAGCCTGTACATCTTCGGCGGCTCGACGCTGAAGGACTTCGCGTTCGCGCTCCTCGTCGGCATCGGCCTCGGCGCCGTGTCCACCATCTTCGTGGCGACGCCGTTCCTGACGGTGCTGATGGAAGGGAGCCCGGAGTTCAAGCGCCGTTCGACGGACGGCGCCGACGGCGGCTTCGCCGGCACCGCGGTGCCCCGCCAGCTCCTGCACGCGCTCGGCCGCCACACGACGGCGACCGAGACGGCAGCGGAGTCAGACGGCGAGCCGGAGCCCGAGCTCGTGGAGGTGGCGCCGCCGGCGCCCGTCTCGGCCTCCGAGCAGGCCCGCCGCGAGCGGCGCAAGCAACGACGGCGTGCGAGGCCGCACGGCCGTGCCCGCTAGCTCGCGGATCTCCGAGGCGATCGAGGAGCTGCTGGGCGAGCTCCCGGCGCGTGTGCGCGGGAGCAGGGCGCGCGTGGGCGAGCAGACGGTCGGGCTCCTGCGCGGCCTCGTCGAAGAGCTCGACCTCGTCACCCGGGAGGAGTTCGACGAGCTCGAGCTCCGGGTCGCTCAGGTCGAGCACCGGCTTCGAATGCTCGAGCAGCAGCTCGACGCGCCCCGGCCGTAGGGCGGCGCAGCCGGTCGACCGTCGAGTGGAACCGCTCGACGTCGTAGACGACGTAGGCGCACAGGGCGGCCAGCGGCACCTCGCCGATCGCAGCCTCCACCGCCGCCTCCACCGCCTCGTGGCCGCCGTGCGAGGTGACGACGTCGAACCACGCGTCGCAGACGAGCATCGTGCCGGTGACGGCGGCGAACACCGGAAGCCAGCGCGAACGGCGCACCCCCGCCCACCCGGTGGCGCCGACGGCGACCGCCAGCGCGACGTCGAAGCCCACCCAGGCGACGTCGTAGTGGTCGCTGACGTGCCGGGACGGCAGCGAGAACGTGAGCCAGAGCGTCCACGGGACGAGCAAGGCCGCAACGAGCAAGAGAAGCTGACCGAGCCGGCGGGGGAGCTGCGGGCCTGGCGGCATGAACACGTTGTACCCTGCCCGCGTGAGACTGCGGAGCCTCAGGCCGGAGTTGGCGCTCGCCTGGGCCGCGGCCCTCGTCGGCGCCATCGGCATCGTCTCCAGCCTCACGCCCGAGTTCGCGGACCGCTACCGCATCGTGCGCGGCGTGCTCCCGCCGGGCTTCCCGACCGCCGCGCGCATCGGCGCGCTCGCATTCGGGATCGTCCTCGTCTGGCTCGCCCGCTCGCTCGCCCGCCGCCGCCACCGCGCGTGGGAGCTCGCCGTCGCCGTCGTCACCGCCTCGGCGGTCGCGCACCTGCTGAAGGGGCTCGACGTCGAGGAGGCGACCATCTCGCTCCTCCTGCTCGCTGCCCTGATCCGCTATCGGCGGACGTTCGACGTTCCCGGCGACCCGGGCACGAGGCGTCCGCTTCTCGCCATCGCCGCGGCGGTCGCAACCGTCGCCGCCATCGTCCTCGGCGTCGAGCTGCACGGCGGCGACATCTCCGACCGGTTGTCCGACGCCTTCACCGCACTCGGCTTCATTCTCGGCTTCGCCGCGCTCTACCTCTGGCTGAAGCCGGTGTCCCAGCGCGTCGCGCAGACCGTGGGAGAGCGTCAGGTCGCGCGCGCGCTCGTGGACGCGTACGGCCGCGACAGCCTGTCGTTCTTCGCGCTGCGCCGCGACAAGAGCTACTTCTTCTCGCCGACCCGGCGCGCATTCCTCGCGTACCGCGTCGTCGCCGGCGCTGCGCTCGTCACCGGCGATCCGGTGGGAGAAGAGGAGGAATTCGACGCGCTGCTCGCCGAGTTCAGCCGCGTGGTGCACGCGAACGGCTGGCGGATGGCCGTGCTCGGCGCCTCGGACGCACAGCTCGACCACTATCGCAAGGTCGGCCTGCGTCCCATCCTGCTGGGCGAGGAGGCGGTGCTCCGGCCGGACACGTTCTCGCTGGAGGGGCGGCCGATCCGCAAGGTGCGGCAGTCGGTGACGCGGCTCGAGAAAGCCGGCTACCGGCTGCGCGTCGTCTCCGCCGACGACCTCGACGCGGCACTGCGGGAGGCGCTCGACCGCGTCTCGGAGCGCTGGCTCGGCAACAACCCCGAACGCGGCTTCACGATGTCGATGGACGAGCTCTTCGTGCCCGGCACCGTCTTCGCGATCGCGGAGACGGAGGACGGCGAGATCGGCGGCTTCCTCCATCTCGCGCCCACGCCTGCCGGCGGCGGCTGGTCCCTCTCGACCATGCGTCGCGTGCCGGACGCGCCGAACGGGTTGACCGAGTTCCTCATCGCGAAGACGGTGGAGTGGGCGAAGGAGACGAAGGCGACCGAGGTGTCGCTCAACTTCTGCGCGTTCACGACCGTCCTCTCGCCGGGCGACGAGGCGTCCGCGCTGCAGCGCCTCCTTCGCCGCGCGCTCCTCGCCGCCGACAGCGTGTTCCAGCTCGAGCGGCTGTACGCCTTCAACCGGAAGTTCTTCCCGGAATGGCGGCCGCGCTACGTGTGCGTCGAGCGGCTCAGCGACATCCCGCGCATCGGGCTCGCCTATCTCCACCTCGAGCAGCTGCTCGTCCCGCCCGGCCCGTGGGCCCGGAAGCCGCAGCGAGAACGGCAGGTCGTGTCACACTGACGCGATGAGCCGGCCGGCGACGACGCGCAGCCTCAGCCGCCTGTCCGAGATCGCGCAAGTCATGGTGCGTCACGGCTTCGGATACTTCTTCGAGGCGCACCGGCTGACCGACCTGCTCCCGGGACGCTCCGCCGCGCGGCTCGCGGACGAGGAGGACATGCCGTCGTCGGTGCGCGGGCAGCACCTGCGCGAGTCGCTCGAGGAGCTCGGCCCGACGTTCGTGAAGTTCGGGCAGCTCCTGTCGACGCGCCCGGACATCGTTCCGCCGGACATCATCGCCGAGCTCCGCTCGCTCCAGGACGACGTCCGTCCGTTCCCGTTCGAGCAGGCCGAGCGCGTCATCGAGGAGGAGCTCGGGAACTCGCTCGAGCGGCTGTTCCTCGACTTCGACCCCATCCCCGTCGCGGCGGCGTCGATCGGGCAGGTGCACCGCGCGACGCTGCCGAACGGGCGCCCCGTCGCGGTGAAGGTGCAGCGGGCGGATGCGGCGCGCCACATCGAGGCCGACCTCGTGCTCATGTACCAGGCGGCGCGGCTCGTGCACGAGCGCGTGCACGCGCTCGCCTTCATCGACCCGCGCGCGCTCGTGGACGAGTTCGCGCGACAGATCCGGCAGGAGCTCGACTACCGCCTCGAGGGCCGCAACGCGCAGGCGTTCTACCGCGACTTCGCCGGCGACCCGCACGTCCGCGTGCCGCGCGTCCATCAGTCGTACTCGCGGGCGCGCGTGCTGACGCTCGAGTGGCTCCAGGGCACGCAGCTCGCGGACGTGGACACGCTCGGCCTGACCGTGGACGAGCGCCGCGACCTCGCGTACCTCGTCACCGAGACGTGGATGACGATGATCTTCCGCAACGGGTTCTTCCACGGCGACCCGCATCCGGCGAACGTCCTCGTCCTCGAAGAAGCGGGCGCGATCGGCCTCGTCGACTTCGGATCGGCGGGGAAGCTCAGCGACGACGACATGACGAAGCTGACGCGGCTGTTCATCGACGCCGCCGAGGAGAACGTCGACATCCTCCCGAGGCGGCTCGCCGACCTCGGCGTCCGCTACCCGAGGGACCGCGAAGAGGAGTTCCGCACCGAGCTGCGCGAGATGTACTACCGCTACTACGGCGCGAGCATCGCCGAGATCGACCCGATCCAGGTGATCCGGGAGGCGTTCCAGCTCATCTACACGATGAACCTGCGGCTGCCGACGCGGTATCTCCTCCTCGACCGGACGATCGCGACGCTCGGCTCGGTCGGCGTCGAGCTCTACCCCGACTTCAACGTGTTCGAGGTGGCGCGGCCGTACGCACGGAACCTCATGCTCGAGCGGTTCACGCCCGAGCGGATCGCGCGCCGCGCGCGGCGCGACGCGTTCCAGTACGCGCACATCCTCCGCGAGGCGCCGCACCAGGTGCACGACATCCTCGAGGAGCTGCGCGACGGCCAGATCGAGGTCGGCTTCGTGCACAAGGGGCTGGACGAGTTCCTCGCCGACCTGCAGAAGGTGTTCAACCGGCTCGTGATCGCGCTCGTCGTCACCGGCGGCCTCATCGGGTCGAGCCTCATCGGGATCTTCGCGAAGGCGGGGCCGCACTTCCTCGGCGTGAACGTGATCTCGATCATCGGCTTCGCGCTGTCGGCCGTGCTCGGCGTCTGGCTCCTGTGGGGCGTCGTGCGGTCCGGCCGCCTGTAGTGGCGTCGCAGGAGCAGAAGGGCGCCGCCTTCGCGGCGCTCCACGCGGGCGACCCGTTTCTCATCCCGAACCCGTGGGACGCGGGATCCGCGCGCGTGCTCGAGGGGCTGGGGTTCCCCGCGCTCGCCACGACGAGCTCGGGCCTCGCGTTCACGCTCGGCCGGCGCGACGGCGGCGCGACGCTCGACGACGTCGCCGCGCACGTGGAGTCGCTGGCGGGCGCGACGTCGCTGCCGCTATCCGTCGACCTGGAGAACGGCTACGACGATCCCGCGAGGACGATCGTGCGCATCGGGGAGGCGGGCGCCGTCGGCGGCTCGATCGAGGACTTCGACGGAACGGCGATGTATCCGGTCGAGCGCGCGGTCGAGCGCGTGGCGGCCGCGGTGGAGGCGGCGCGCGGCTTCGGCTTTCCGTTCGTGCTGACGGCGCGCGCGGAGAACCACATCCGCGGGAACCCGGACATCGAGGACACGATCGCGCGGCTGCAGGCGTACGAGCGCGCGGGCGCCGACGTCCTGTACGCGCCCGGCCTGCGGAGCGCGGAGGAGATCCGGGCGGTGTGCCACGCGGTCGGGAAGCCGGTGAACGTCCTCGCCATGCCCTCCTTGTCGGTTGCCGAGATCTTCGGCGCGGGCGCGCAGCGGATCAGCGTGGGCGGGAGGCTCACGTGGGTCGCGGTGGACGCGATGACGCGGGCCGCCCGGGCGTTGCTCGGCGGCAGCCTCGCGGGGCTCGATGCGCCGGGGCCGCCCGGCGCATGGCTGGCGTAGCCGTTGCGAGGCTCCGGAGCCGGAGCCTCGCAACGACTCGAAGTCAGTGCCCGAACGCCCGCCCGACCAGCTGCGTGAACGGCGTCGGGTAGACCGAGCTCGTGGTCGTGTCGATTTGCGTCTTGATCCCGAGGCCCCGGCAGATGGCGTGATCGTTGATCGGCTTCTGCGGCTTCGGGGTTCCATTCGCCGATTCGGCAGAGAACCAGTTCTGCTCGTACGCGTCGCCGGACACGGCGTCGAGGCAGATGAGCTCCCTCCGGAGCTCGGTGACCTGCGCCTGAAGCGAGACGACTTGCGCGCGCTGACCGGTCTGCACGCCGGCGTTGCCCGCGAGGGCGGAAGTCGCGAGGACGGCGATGGCAACCGCGCCCGCGACGAGGAGAATCCTGTTCATCGTGTCCCCCTGGGTCGATCCACTGGACCGCGGGAGCTTAGGTGGTTCGTCACACATTCGCGCGGATGGACATCTGGCGCTTCGGGGAGCGCGTGGCTACGGTCGGGGCATGACGGCACTCGTCCTCGCAGAGCCCGAGCCGGCGGTGCGCAGCTTCCTCGAGCAGCAGCTCTCGAGCGACGGTTTCGACGTGCTCGCGTTCGGCGATCCGGCCGAGCTTCCGCGCGCCGCCGAGCCCGACGTCCTCGTGCTCGGCGACGCTGCCGCGTTGGAGCGCTGCCGCCTCGGCGACTGGCCGGTGATCGTCCTCGGCCGTGCCGACGCGCACGAGCGCGTCCGTGCACTCGCCAGGTGCGACGACTACCTCACGCGGCCGTTCGCATACGAGGAGCTGCTCGCCCGCATCCGTGCCGTTCTCCGCCGTCGCGCGCCGCGCGACGAGCGCATCGAACTGGGCGAGCTGGAGATCGACCGCGCCGCACGAAGGGTGATCGTCCTCGGCCGCGACCTCCGGCTCGCGACGAAGGAGTACGCGCTGCTCCTGCGCCTCGCCGTCGATCCCGACCGCGTCCTCAGCCGTGAGCAGCTGCTGCGCGACGTGTGGGGCTACCGCACGATGGTTCCGACGCGCACGGTGGAGTCGCATGCGTCGCGCGTGCGATGCAAGCTCGCCGACGCCGGGCTTCCCGGGTGGATGGTCAACGTGTGGGGCGTCGGGTACAAGCTCCGTCCGACCGGGGAGCAAGCATGTTGACATGCATACACTCGTGCTCGGACTCACGGTCCACAACGCGATCCGGCTGGAAGAGGTGGCGGGAGCGCTGATCGCGATCGGTGGAGGCCTGATGTTCGTCGGCTCGATGATGCCGCTCGGCCGCCGGGGCAGTCAGTGGCTGGCAGGACTGTGCTTCGCGGTCGCCGGCGTCCTCGCCGTCATCGCTCTCCACTGGGGGACTCGCTAGCTCGAAAGCGCTTCGCGCTTTCTCGCCGGGAAGGTTCAGGTGGGAAACGGTCGGCGGCCAAGCCGCCGACCTCCTATCTGCGGTGTCAGAGAATCGCGCCTTCCAGGCGGAGCAGCTGCTCCTTGCGGTGAAGCCCTCCGCCGTAGCCGGTCAGGCTGCCGTTCGCGCCGACGACGCGGTGGCACGGCAGGACGATCGGCACCGGGTTGCGGTTCATCACCGTTCCGACGGCGCGTGCGGCCCGCGGATTGCCCGCGCGCGCGGCGAGCTCGCCGTACGTCGTCGTCTCGCCGTAGCCGACCCGCGCGAGCTCGTCGAGGACGCGGAGATAAAACGTCGGCTGCGCCCGCAGGTCGAGGTCGACGTCGAACGAGCGCCGGCGCCCGTCGAGATACTCGTCCAGCTCGCGGTGCACGCGGTCGACCGGGCGCGAGGAACGAAGCACACGCGGCCCATAGGCGCGCGCGAGCAACTCGAGCTCCCTCTCAGGCTCGGGGTCGAACGTGATCCGGCAGAGGCCGCGCGGCGTGACGCCGACGAGCAGCGGCCCCATCGCCGTGTCGTCGAACACGTCGTACGCGACGTCGAGCAGTCCTTCGTCGGCCGCGGCCGCGCGGAAGCGCTCGTCCAGCTCAGGGGTGGGGATCGTCATCGGTCGTGCTCCTTTCGCAGGCGCCGCACGCCGGCGGACGCCGCCTGGCGGGCGGCCGACTCGGTGGAGCCGAGCGCCTCGCCGATCTCGTCGTAGCCGAGGTCGTACCCGTAGCGGAGGACGACCGCCGCGCGCTCCTTCGGCGGCAGGTCGTCCGTCAACGGGGCCAGCTCCTCGAATGCGGGCCGCTCGTCCTGGGTCGCCAATTCCGGCATCTCGCCCTGCGGGCGGGCGCGGCGCGCGCCGTCGACGACGATGCGGCTCGCGATCGTCAACGCCCACGCACGGAGGTGCTCCCCGTGCTCGAGCCGGTCGTACGCGCGAAGCGCCCGCAGGAACGTCTCCTGGAAGGCGTCTTCGGCGCGGTCACGCCCGATCCGCCGCACGAGGAAGCGGAAGACCTCGGTCTTGTGCGTCTCGTAGAACGTCTCGAACGGTGGGACGGCGACGGCCATCGACACATGAAACGTACTCCCGAGCGAAGATGTGAGATGTGAGGGTCGCGGTCGTCGGGCACGTGGAATGGGTGCAGTTCGCGCGCGTGGAGCGGGTGCCCGCGCCGGGCGAGATCGTGACCGCCATCGACGTCTGGGAGGAGCCCGCCGGAGGCGGCGCCGTGGCCGCGGTGCAGCTGGCGAACCTGAACGGCCAGGTGGACTTCTTCACGTCGCTCGGCGACGACGAGATCGCCGAGCGGTCGCGCGAGAAGCTCACCGCGATGGGCGTGACCGTGCATGCGGGCGCGGCGGGGAGGCCGCAGCGCCGCGCCTTCACGTTCGTGGACGAGAACGGCGAGCGGACGATCACGGTCCTCGGCCCCAAGCTCCGGCCCTCCGGCGAGGACGCGGCGCTTCCGTGGGAGCAGCTCGCGCGCTGCGATGCCGTCTATTTCACCGGCGGGGACGTCGCCGCCGTGCGCGCTGCGCGCCGCGCGCGGGTCTTCACCGCCACGTCGCGCGAGCTGGACACGCTCCACCGCGCGGGCGAGGAGCTCGATGCGCTCGTCGGCAGCGCCGACGACGTCGGCGAGCGCCTCGACGCGGTCGAGCTCGACCCACCGCCGAAGTTCCTCGTCAGCACCTCGGGCGCGCTCGGGGGGTGGGTGCGGCCGGGCGGCCCGTTCCGCGCCGCGCCGATCCCGGGTCCGGTCGAGGACGCGTACGGCTGCGGCGACTGCTTCGCCGCCGGGCTCGCCTACGGGCTCGGCGCCGGCCTGCCGGTGGACGAGGCGCTCGCCCTGGGCGCGCGCTGCGGCGCCACCGTCCTCACCGGCCGAGGCCCGTACGGGCGGCAGCTGACCGCCGCCGACCTCTAGACCTGCATTCCGGCGCTCGAAACGGCCACACGAACGTGGGGCCGAAGGGTGGACAAGTGGACCCTAGTGGTTTAAAGTGGGGGAAAGTGGTAGAAAAGGATCCGGCCCCGGAATGCTCCTCGGAACCCACGAGCACACGATCGACGACAAGAACCGGCTCACGCTGCCGGCCCGCTTCCGCTCCACGTTCGCGAGCGGAGTCGTCGTGACGCGCGGGCTCGACCCGTGCCTCGTCGCCTTCCCGCGCGACGAGTGGGCGGCGAGCCAGAGCCGCATCGCCGACCTGGACACGCTCAGCAGCGAGGCACGCGCCTTGCAGCGCGTCGTCTACGCGAACGCGGTCGAGGGCGACCTCGACAAACAGGGCCGGATGATCATCTCGTCGCGGCTCAAGGACTACGCAGGGTTGACGCGCGACGTCGTCGTCGCCGGCGTCAACGACCACCTCGAGATTTGGGACCGTGCCGCGTGGGAGCGCGAGCTCGGCCAGGCGGAAGGGAGGACGAGCGATGTTGCCGAACGTCTTGCAGCCAAGCGCGACTGATCACGTTCCGGTCCTCGCGAACGAGGTGCGCGAGAGCCTCGCCGTGCGGCCCGGCGACACCGTCGTCGACGCGACGTTCGGCGCCGGCGGCCACGCGTCGCTGCTCGTCTCCGACCTGCACGGCCGCGGCAAGCTCATCGCGATCGACCGCGACCCGACCGTGCGCACGTACTTCGAGCGGCTCGAGCGGTCGAACGGCGTGCAGGCGCGCCTTCTCCGCGGCGACTTCGGCGTCGTCCTGCCGCAGCTCGCCGACAACGGCGTGCAGGCCGACGCCGTCCTCCTCGACCTCGGCGTCTCCTCGATGCAGCTCGACCGGCCCGAGCGGGGCTTCTCGTACGCGGCTGACGCGCCTCTGGACATGCG
>JAFALP010000327.1 GCA_019234175.1 Actinomycetota bacterium
CCTCCACCACGTCTTCGACGGCTGGGAGCCGTGGCACGGTGAGCTGCGCACGCGGCCGACCGGGAGCCTCGTCGCCGACCGCCGCGGCACCGCCAACTCGTTCGCGATCCTCAACCTGCAGGAGCGCGGCACGCTCTTCATCGCGCCGGGCGACGAGCTGTACGAGGGGATGATCGTCGGCGAGAACGCGCGTGCCGAGGACCTGGACGTGAACGCCTCCAAGGAGAAGAAGCTCACGAACATGCGCTCGTCCACCGCCGACGAGCTCGTGCGCCTCATCCCGCCGCGGCCGCTCTCGCTCGAGCAGGCGCTCGAGCACATCCGCGACGACGAGTGCGTCGAGGTGACGCCGAGGTCGATCCGCCTGCGCAAGGTGGAGCTGTCGGCGAGCAAACGCGCTTCCGCCGCGTCGCGGCGGAAGCGCGAGCTCGTCGGGTAACCCTTACGGGTTGGGGTTGACCGGGGCCGGCTGGAGGTCGCCCTGGTAGCGGACGTGCGACGCGGTGAAGGTCGCCGTCTGCCAGTTGAAGTTCGGGTCCTTGAAGAACCCGGAGGCCGCGAAGATGACGGCCACCTTCTCGCCGGACTTCAGGTCGGAGATCGATCCGCTCGTCGAGTCCTTCCCCTGCACGAAGACGGTCGAGCCGTTCACCTGGAACGTGACCGCGTTCCCGTTCAGCACGGTGTCGTACGGGCCGGTCTTCGAGACGTCGACCGCGAACGAGCTGCTGCCGACCGAGCCGAGCGTCCCGGCCGCGAAGTGGCAGTTGCAGCGGACGTGGATCGTCGTCGCCGTCAGCGTCGCAAGCGTGGCGTCCGACGGCGTCGCCTGGACGCCGACCAGGTCGCCCGGGTCGATGCTCGACTTGCCCTTGCCGTAGTCGATCTGCGTGCTCGAGTCGATGCCGACGGCGACCTGCTTGCCGTCGAGCTGCGTGTCGTGCTTGCCCGTGACCATGACGTCGACCGTCATCGAGCCTGAGCCGGCCGAGACGACGGCGCCGGCGAACCAGATCGCGTGCGGCGCCCGGTTCGGGCTCGTCGGGCTCGTCGTCGTCGTCGTCGTGGTCGTCGTGCTGGTGGGCGGCGTGCTGGGCGGCGGCGTGTTGTTGTCCGCCAGTGCCACCAGCGGGAGTGCGGCGGCCGCAAGCAGCGCCGCTGCCGCGATGCCGAACGCCTTCCATCTCATCGTAGACCCCTCCATCTCGTCGGTGTGACCTGCCGAGACGGACGGTGAGTCCTGTGCGTATTGCAGGCGTCAGGCCTGCGTCAAATGCGTGTAAGACCTTTTTCGCGCAGCTCGGCCTTCGCGCGGTCGGTCTTCTCGAGGCCGTCCACGCCCATCGCCTCGGCGATCTCCGGCGCCTTCGTGAACTGGATCTCGCGGTAGTCGACCGCCTGCACGTGGTTGCCCCACGGGTCGCGGAAGCTGAGGTTCGGCGCCGGCGTCACCCGCACTCCTGCGGCCTCGAGCTCGGCGCGGAGCGCCGCCTTGTCGTCGACGACGAGGCCGAAGTGGCGGTCGTGGTCCGGGGGCTGTGAGCGGCCGCGCGCGAGCGCGAGGAACTGATCGCCCATGTCGACGAACGCCATTGCGTCGCCCGCGCGTCCGCGCAGCTCGATGTCGAAGAAGCGCCCATACCACTCGAGCGCTTCGTCGATGTCCCCGACCTCGAGCGCGACGTGGTTGATGCCGACGAGCTTGACCGTGACGTGACCGTAGCTCGCGGCGCTATATCTCCGTCGTGGAGCTCGGCATCTACACCTTCGGCGAGCTCACCGACGACGCCACCACGCCGGCGGAGCGGCTGCGCGACCTGATCGAGGAGATCGAGCTCGCCGACCAGCTCGGTCTGGACGTGTTCGGGGTCGGCGAGCACCACCGTCCCGACTTCGTCGTCTCGTCGCCCGCAGTCGTGCTCGCGGCGGCGGCGGAGCGGACGAAGACGATCCGGCTGACGAGCGCCGTGTCGGTCCTCAGCTCGGACGACCCCATCCGCGTGCACCAGCAGTTCGCCACCGTCGACCTGCTCTCGAACGGGCGCGCCGAGATCATGGCCGGCCGCGGGTCGTTCATCGAGTCGTTCCCGCTCTTCGGGTACGACTTGCGCGACTACGACCAGCTATTCGACGAGAAGCTCATGCAGCTCCTCGACATCCGCACGCACCCGGCCGAGCTCGGCGTCTATCCCGTGCCGAAGCAGCCGATGCTGCCCGTGTGGGTGGCCGTCGGCGGGACACCCGAGTCGGCGGCGCGGGCCGGCTCGCTGGGGCTGCCGATGGCGCTCGCCATCATCGGCGGCATGCCGGAGCGGTTCGCGCCGTTCGCCGAGATCCATCGCGAGGCGGCGCTCGAGGCCGGCTTCGATCCGCCGCCGCCGCTGTCCATCAACTCGCACGGGTTCATCGCCGAGACGTCGCAGGCGGCCGCCGACGAGGCCTACCCGGCGGTGAAGCTGACGATGGACCGGATCGGCCGGGAGCGCGGCTGGCCGCCCCTCGAGCGCCCCTCGTTCGAGGCGTCACGAACCCTGCGCGGGGCCGCCTTCGTGGGCAGCCCGCAGGAGGTGGCGGAGAAGATCCTCTTCCAGCACGAGATCTTCCGGCACCGGCGATTCCTCGTCCAATTCAGCGTCGGGACGCTCCCGCACCGCTCGATCATGCGGTCGATCGAGCTCTTCGGCACCGAGGTGGCCCCGGCCGTCCGGAAGGCCCTGGCCGGGCATACCTGATTCTTACGAGGAACTTCTAAACCGCTCCGGTCGTTTTACCGAAGAGAGAGAAACGATGTCTGCGGTCGAGACCTACATAGAGACAGAGACGGAGCGCGTCGAGCGCTGGCGGAACGAGGAGCTGCTCCGGGTCGGGTTCGACGTCGAGTCGGCGGCGCTCATCGCCGCCGAGCCGAGCGTCGACCTGCACCGGGCGATCGACCTGATCGAGCGCGGCTGCCCGCCCGGGCTCGCCGCCAGCATCCTCCTCTAGCCTCCGTTCAAGGCACAATGGACGCCCGTGCGCGGCGTCCTCGCCTCCATCCCGTCGCCGTCGACGGGCGTCTACCACGTCGGCCCGCTGACGATCCACATGTACGGGTTGATGCTGCTGCTCGGCATCGCCGCGTGCATCTGGCTCACCGGGCGGCGCTGGGTGAAGTGGGGCGGCGACTGGGACCTCGTCTACCGCGTCGCCATCTGGGGCGTGATCTTCGGGATCATCGGCGCCCGCATCTACCACCTGATCACGAGCTGGAACCAGGACGCGGCCATCCACGCGCACTGGTACGGGCCGTTCGCGGTGTGGGAGGGCGGGCTCGGCATCTGGGGCGCGATCCCGTTCGGCGCCGTGGCGGGGGCGGTGGTGGTGCGCCGGTCCGGGAACTCCGTGCGGCTGTTCATGGACGCGGTCGCGCCGGGGCTCATCCTCGCCCAGGGGATCGGGCGGTGGGGGAACTACTTCAACCAGGAGCTGTACGGCAAGGCGACGACGCTGCCGTGGGGCCTGAAGATCGACGCGACGCCCGGCGTCCTGCACCACCCGACCTTCCTGTACGAGTTCATCTGGGACGTGTTGG
>JAFALP010000340.1 GCA_019234175.1 Actinomycetota bacterium
GTGGACGGGCATGCGGATCGTCCGAGCCTTGTCCGCGAGCGCACGCGCGACCGCCTGGCGGATCCACCAGGTCGCGTACGTCGAGAACTTGTAGCCGCGGCGCCAGTCGAACTTCTCGACGGCGCGGATGAGCCCGAGCGTCCCCTCCTGGATGAGGTCGAGGAAGGGCAGGCCCTGGTTGCGGTAGTTCTTCGCGATGGAGACGACGAGGCGCAGGTTCGACTGGATCATCCGCGTCTTCGCGGCCATGTCGCCGGCCTCGATCTTCTTCGCCAGCTCGACCTCCTGGGCGGCCGTGAGCAGCGCGTGCTTGCCGGCCTCGCGGAGGAACAGCTGGAGCGCGTCGGTGGTCGTCTCGACGGGCTGGACGACGGGCGGTGGGGGAGGCGCGGCCTGCTCCTCCTTCGTGTCCTCGACGAGCTCGATCCCGCGGCGGTCGAGCTCGATGAAGACCTCGTCCACCTCCATCGGGTCGAGGTCGAGCGGCTCCAGGACCTCCTGGAGCTCGGACTGACGGAGCTGGCCCGCCGACTCGGCGGCCTCCAGGAGCGCCAGCAATTCCTCGCTCCTCAGGATGATCTCGATCTCGACCGTCACCGTTCCCCCCGATCCGCTTGTCTGGCCGATGTTCCGCGCCGCCCGGCTACCAAAACACGGCGGGCATCACCAGATCAAGTGTTTCGCCCGTTTCCGGCCCCGCGCACGAAAATGGGTGTTCTGTCAAGTTGGGCGAGAACGGTGACGAACCTTCGCCGCTCCTCCCTTTTCCACAGACTGCACAGTTCGCTGTGGAAATGTTGATTATTCAAAATTCGCAAAATGCGAATGTTTTCGATCTGGAGGCTCTTGCACGTCCCTTGCGGACGCCCTAGATTGACAACTGCGCCGAGCGCGGCGCGGGAGTAGGACGAAGCGGAGCCGATAGGCCGTACGAGGAAGCCCGCAAGGGCTGAGGCGGAAAGTCGAGCGGCACTGTGGACGAAACCGCGACCGGCTCGGCGACTTTGTATGGTCCAGGTTCGGGGACGCATTTCACTGTGTCCCCGAAGAACACCGCTTCTAGGAACACTCCTTTAGGATCGACCGCGTGCACCGGCCCAATCCGCCGAGCATCGACCCAGGGATCATCGCCCTCATCTGGGCCGTGCTCCTCGGGGCCTACATCTATTACGGGCTGATCGCGATCGGCACGTCGGGTGCGTTCGCAATCGTGATCTCGGGCGTCTCCGCCACCGGGATCTGGTTCTTCGTCCGAGCCCGCGGCGACACGCCCTAAGGCGCTACGCCGCGACGGCGTGCTCTGGCGTGCGGCTGAGCGCGGTCACGAGGAGCATCGCCAGGTCGGCTCCGATCGTGCGGTCGAGGCGCTCGCGGGCGTCCTCCCGATCCGGGTCGAAGGCGTCGAGATGAGCGGCCAGGAGATCGAGCCCCTCCTCTCGCGACGTGATGCCTGCTGCGAGCTCCATCCACTGGATCTATCGGCGTAGGGGAGCCGGAAGCGGGATCCCTGCCGTCAGGGATTGGGTCGCCGCGCGGTGGCGGCGACCCCTCCCCTGCCTCAGTCCATCGTCGTCGGCGTCCGGCGGCGGAAGCGTCCGCTGCGCGGCCCGACGGTCACTTCGCGCGGCTGTCCGGGCGTCGTCGTCCCGACCTCCTGCCGCTCGGCGGTGGCGGGCTCGTCCGCCGCGGTCCGGCTCGGAACCGGGCGCGCCGCCGTCGCCGCAGCCGGCGCCACCACGGCCGGTTCGAGCGCCGGCACCGTGTCGAACGAGATCCCGAGCACGAGGCCGAACCCGAACGCGAGCACACCGTGCCAGAGGGCCAGGTCGTGAATGAGCCCGACGAGGCTCGCGTGGCGGCTCCAGGAGATGAGCGTCCCCTCGTGCCAGCCGTGGCCCGGCTGGCTCGCCACCAGGATCCACCCGACGACGACGAGCGTCGGGATGAAGGCCAGCACGAACGTCGCCGGAGAGACGCGCAGGTGCAGGCCCTTCGTCCAGCCGCCGATCACCTGCGAGAGCGCGATCACGAGGCCGGCACCGGCGACGATCGCCATCTCGGCCCAGAAGCGGCCGTCGGTGCGCTGGCCGACGAGCGTCGCTGCCCACAGGAGGACTCCCGCCCCGCCGATCGCGGCGAGCGTCGTCAGCCCGCGGGTGGTGTCGTACAGTCCATACCGTCGCATCCGATCACTCCTCGTTCGCTGTCCCTGGGGAAACGGGGCAGACGGTCGGATGGGTTCGGTTCCTAGAGCTCGAGCCGCCTGGCGTCGAACCCCGCCGACCAGAGCTCGGAGCGGAACTCCTCCACCGTCGCCGCGACGTCGTCCGGGAACACGTGCTCGACGACGCCGACCTCGCGGTCGTTGTGGAACGGCATGTCGACGTGCTCGTGCGTGACGAGGTTGACCGACGTGCGGCGGCAGTCCGGGCAGCGGACCGCGAGCCCGAGCCGTCCGTCGCCGGGCGCGAGCAGGAAGAACGCCGAGGGGAACACCG
>JAFALP010000173.1 GCA_019234175.1 Actinomycetota bacterium
CACGCGCGCGTCCGTCTCCACGACGACGACGCCGTCGTCCGCGAGGACACGTGGGAGATAGCGCGCGAGCTGGGGTTCGATGTCGGTGTACACGGCGTATGGAGGATCGACCAGCACGAGATCGTACTTCCTCTTCTCCGACGCGAGAACGGCGACGGCGTCCTGCTGCAGGACGGTCGGGCGCAGCCGCAGCTTGTCGAGGTTCCTCTCGATCGCCTTGACGGCGTCGCGGTCGTCGTCGACGAACACCGCCTGCGCGGCGCCGCGCGAGAGGGCCTCGAGGCCCATCGCGCCGGAGCCGGCATAGAGATCGAGCACGGTGGCGCCGTCGACCGGGCCGATGATGTTGAAGACGTTCTCGCGCACGCGGTCCGACGTCGGACGCGTATCGTGGCCGATCGGCGCGTAGATGGTGTGCCCCCGGTGCGTGCCCGCGATGATCCTCACGAGAGGAAGGGTATGAGCTCGGTCCCGCTTCGCCGCAACCGCGACTTCGTGCTGCTCCAGGGCGGGCAGCTCCTCTCGAGCGCCGGCACGCAGCTGACGCAGATCGCGTACCCGCTGCTCGTGCTCGCGCTGACGCACTCGGCGGCGAAGGCCGGGATCGTCGCGTTCGCGCGCGCCCTTCCGCTCTGGCTGTTCGCGCTCCCCGCCGGGCTCGCCGCCGACCGGTTCAGGCGCAAGCGGGTCATGATCGCCGCCGACGTCGTGCGCACCGCGGCGGTGACCGCGCTCGGCGTCACCGTGCTCCTGCATCACGCGGCGTTCTGGGCCATCGCGGTCGTCGCGTTCGTCGAAGGCGCAGGTGCGGCGCTGTTCGGCGGCGCGCAGCTGGGCGTCATGCGGTCGGTCGTCCCCAAGCCGCAGCTCCCGGCGGCGATGAACGTCCTCACCGCGCGCATCGCGATCGTGCGCCTTGCCGGCCCGCCGCTCGGCGGCGTGCTCTTCGGCGTCACGCGCGCGCTGCCCTTCCTGGCGGACGCGGGCTCGTACGCGGCGTCCACCGCGTCGCTGCTCGCCATGCGCACGCCGTTCGAGGAGGAGCGCGAGCCGGAGTCGGCCCCGATGCTGCAAAGCCTCGTCGAGGGGATCCGATTCCTGTGGTCGAGCCCGTTCCTGCGCACGATCGTCGGCATCTTCACGCTGTCGCAGATCGTGTTCCCGGGCGTGTCGCTCGCCGTCGTCGTCATCGGCAGGCGGCAGGGATTGACGAGCGGCGAGATCGGCGGCCTCGTCGCCGTCTTCGGGGTGTTCCTCCTCCTCGGCGCGGCGATCGCGCCGTTCGTGCGCCGGCTGCTGCCGACGAGAGTGCTGATCGTGCTCGAGTTCTGGACGTGGGCCGGCTGCGGCCTGTTCCTCATCTGGCCGAGCGTCTACGTGTTGACGGCGACGATCATCCCCACGGCGCTCGCGATTCCGACGACCGACTCGATCGTGTGGCCGTACCAGATGTCGCTGACGCCGGACCGGCTGATGGGCCGCGCGACGGCGGCCGTGACCTCGCTCACGGGTGGGACCGCCGCGCTCGGCCCGCTCATCGCCGGCTTCCTGCTCGCGAACGTGTCCGCACGCGCGACGATCGGAGTCTTCGCCGCATTCGGGCTGGCGATGGCGGCCTGGGGGACGCTCAGCCCTGCGATCCGCGCAGCGCCGAAGCTCGAGGAGATCTGATCTCGATCGAGCGGACGCCGGGGACGAACAACGCCGCGAACGTCACCGCGGCACCGATGATCCCCGCGCCGACGAGCGTCGCACGCGCGCCGACGAGTGCCGCCACCGGAGCGGTGAGCGCGTAGGAGATGGGCAGCAGCGCGATCGAGATCATCCAGTCGAGGCTCGACACGCGGCCGAGCAGGTGCCGCGGCACGTGCTTCTGCTTGATCGTCGCCCACACGATCGTCCCCGCCGCCTCGAGTGCATTGAAGACGAGGCACGCGACCATCAGCTGGACGACCGACCGGCCGAGCCCGTATCCCACCACGGCGACCGTCGCCAGGGTCCAGCAGAGGTACACGAACGTGATGGTGCGCCGGGGCTGTCCGCGCTCGCCCATCACGATCGCCGCGCCGATGGCGCCGACGCCACCCGCGGCGAAGACGAGGCCGAGCGCCGTCGCCGACGCGTGCAGGTCGTTCTTGACGACGAACGGCACGAGGGCCTCGGTCGGGCCGAGGAACACCAGATACGCGATCGCCGCAGACGCGAGCGTCGCCCAGAACCACGCATGGGAGCGCACGAAGCGGAAGCCGTCCTTGATCGCCGCCCCGGTGGAGACGGCCGCGACGGCACCGGGCGCGACCGGCCGGATGGCGGCGACGGCGGTCATGGAGACGAGGAACGTCCCCGCGTCGATCGCGAACGCACCTCCGCTGCCGGCGAATGCGACCATCCAGCCGCCGAGTGCGGGACCGATGAGCCTGAGGGCGCCGGGACGGACGAACTGGTCGAGCGAGTTCGCCTGCGCCAGCTCCTCGCTCGCGACGATGCTGGGGACGATCGCCTCGAAGGCGGGCGTGAAGAACGCGGTCGCGGCCCCGTAGAGCGCGACGAGGAGCGCGAACGTCGCGAAGCCGAGGTGACCGGTCAGGTCGAGCGCCGCGATCGCTCCGACCCCGAGGAAGCGCACCGCGTCGGACGCGATCATCACGCGCCTGCGGTCGAACCGGTCGCTGACCGCGCCGCCGAGGAGAAGGCAGGCGATCATCGGCACGGTCATCGCGATCCCGACGATCGACAGCGACGCCGGCGAGTCCCACAGCTGGAACGCGGTCCAGGCCATTGCGATGAGGAAGACACCGTCGCCGAGGAGCGACACGGTCTGCCCCGTCCACAGCATCCGGAAGTCGCGCGAGCGGAGCGGGCGCAGCAGCCCGACGCGCGCGAAGCCGCCCGGACGGTCGAGACTCTCGAAACTATGCTGCATGCTCGCTCGCCACTTCCTCGCGAGCGAGCGTCTTGCCGAGATAGCGCAGCAGAGCCCGGTGCGGCATCGGCTTGGCGAAGAGGAAGCCCTGGCCGAGCTCGCAGCCGAGGTTCTGCAGCGTCTCGATCTGGTCCTCGTACTCGATCCCCTCGGCGACGACCTCGAGCCCGAGGCGCTCTCCGATGGCGATGATCGCCGCCGCGAGGCCGTTCGCGCCCTCGCCGTCGGGGGCAAGGAACGAGCGGTCCATCTTGAGGATGTCGACCGGGAGCCGGCTCAGGTACCCGAGCGACGAATAGCCCGTGCCGAAGTCGTCCATCGCGATGCGCACGCCGAGCGCCTTCAGATCGTCGAGGCGCTGCGCCGCCACGTCGGCGTCGGCCAGCATCACCGTCTCCGTCACCTCGAGCACGAGCGACTCGGGATCGAGGCGGCTCATCGTCAGCGCCGAGCGGACGTCGTCGACGATCGAGGCCGACTGCAGCTGCTTGACCGAGAGGTTGACGCTCATCGTCAGCGGCCCGTCCGTCGGGAACCGCCGCTGGAGGAGTGCCCCCTCCCTGCATGCCTCGTGGATCACCCAGCCGCCGATCGGGACGATGAGGCCGGTCTCCTCGGCGAGCGGGATGAACTGCGCGGGCGAGATCACGCCGCGGTCGGGATGGTTCCAGCGAAGCAGCGCCTCGACGCCGTAGTTCTCGTTCCTCCCGAGCCGGACGACGGGCTGGTAGTAGACCTCGAACTGGCCGAGCTCGAGCGCGTGCTGGAGCTCGCCGCGGAGCTCGAGGCGTTCGACGGCGCGCTCGTGCATCGCCGGCTCGAACAGGCGGTAGCGGCCCTTGCTGTCCCGCTTCGCCATGTACATGGCGACGTCCGCGTTCCGCACCATCGCCTCGGCGTCGAACTCGGCGGCCGCTCCGTCGCTGAGGCAGATGCCGACGCTCGCCCGCGCGTAGACCTGCTTGCGCTCGATCGCCATGGGCGCCTCGAGCACCGCGAGCACGCGCTCGGCCACGAGGGCCGCCTCGTCCGAGTCGGCGAGACCCACGAGGAGGATGGCGAACTCGTCGCCGCCGAAGCGCGCAACCGTGTCCGACGGGCGC
>JAFALP010000187.1 GCA_019234175.1 Actinomycetota bacterium
CGATGCTGAACGTGGACGAGGTGCTGGCGGCGGCCCGCCGGCTACCCGACCTCGGTGTCACGCACCGGCGCACGACGATCTCGACGGTCGGCTGGCTGCCGGGCCTGCGGCGGTTCGTCGACGAGGTCGAGGAGCCGATCCGCCTCGCGCTCTCGCTGCACGCGCCCGACGACGAGCTGCGGTCGCGGATCATGCCGGTAAACGTCCGCTATCCCCTGCGCGACGTCGTCGCCGAGTGCCGCCGCTACGTCGAGGTGCGGCGCCGTCGCGTGTTCGTCGAGTACGTCATGCTCGCCGGCGTGAACGACTCGCGCGCGCAGGCGCGCTCGCTCGCATCGCTTCTCGGGCGCGACGGGTTCAAGGTGAATCTCATCCCCTACAACCCCACCGGGGTGTACGACGGGTCGTCGCGCGATCGGATCGCCGGCTTCCGCGACGAGCTCGAGAAGGCGCACGTCCCGGTGACCGTCCGCCTCACGCGCGGCCGCGACATCGAGGCGGCGTGCGGCCAGCTGGCAGCGGCCCCAAAACGAGCGATCCTGCTAAAGGCCTAGCGCGCACGGGTCGATTGAGGCGCTCGTGCGGCTCCTCGCTCTCGCAGCGGCGGTCCTTGCGCTCTTCGTCGGCGCCACGACGCATGCCGCGCGCACCGTCACGTCGACCGGAACGATCAACCCGGCGGCGATCCCGCTCGGCGGGAAGCCGTACGTCGGGGCAACTCCCAGGGTCGGCTACATCGACTCCTGCCAGACGTCGTTCAACGGCGGCGGCGCCGCCGTCGCCGGCCCGTGGATCAATACGAAGGACGGCACCTGGGATGAAGCCACGAAGATCGCGGTCAGCGGTGCGGTGAAATGGTCGAGCGCCTCGTTTTCGGCGACGACGACCGGCGACTCGCGCGTGCTGACGTTCAACGACCTGCCGACGAACCACACGACGGGAGTCTTCCCGATCGCCTCGAGCGACGCGGCGTACGCCTACGACAAGAATCCGAACCACATCGCCGCGCACCAAACGACGTGGAAGATCGCGCTGAACCCGACGCCGGCGTCGAAGCCGGCCTGTCTCCCGATGGGCGCAATCGGCGTCCTCACCGACGGCGTGTATCTGTACAACGGTCTCGACGCCGCCGGTCGCGACGCGGCGGCGTACGAGGTGCTCGACTCCTGCGGCGGCCATCCCGACGAGTCGTCGAGCTACCACCATCACGACGTCCCGCCGTGCCTCGTGTCCAAGGCGCCGAACGGGACGGCGACGCTCGTCGGCTACGCGCTCGACGGCTACGGCATCTACGTCGTCAAGGACTCAGCAGGGAACATGCCGAGCAACACCGACCTCGACGCCTGTCACGGAACGACGAGCGCAGTGCCGTGGAACGGCAAGGAACAGTCCGTCTACCACTACGTCGCGACGCTCGAGTACCCGTACACGCTCGGCTGCTACCACGGGACGCCGATATCCGCGTCCGCCGGCTCCGGCGGGACGAAGGGCGGCGGCGGACAGGGCGGCCCTCCCACCGGCGGGCCTCCCGGCGGCGGGTCGAAGCCTCCTCCTCCCCCGCCCGGCGGCGGACCGCGCCCCTAGCGTCCGGCTCGCCTAGACCGGCTCGAACAGCCGGTCGCGGCGGCGCCACGCCTGCCACAGCGCCGCGCCGAGAAGGAGTGCGTCGCCGACCCCGATGGCAAGGTCGGCCAGATTGAAGGCGATCCCGCCGCGCACGAGCGGGTTCGGAACGCCGTGACGCCACGCCGCGCCCGTGATCAGCGTCGCTGTCGCACCGCCGGCAGCGATGCCGGCGCCGAGCGACATGGCAGCCGAGCGCGCCCGCGGCACGAGAACGAGGAGCGACGCCGCAAGCAATCCGGCTCCCGCGAGCGTGATCGGCGAGCGCGCGTGCGACAGGCGGCTGGGCTGCACGAGATCGTCGAGGACCGTCGCGACGACCACGAGCGCAGCCGCCGCGAACGCGGTCCTCATGACTCGGCCGCGACCGCCGACGGCTCGAACCCGTACTTGACCACCGGGTTCTTCGCCGCGCGCACCTCGTCGAGGCGGCGGACCGGCCGGTCGTGCGGCGCGTCCTTCAGCAGCGCCACGTCGTCCTTCGCCTCGCCGGCGATCGCGAGCATCGCGTCGCAGAAAGCGTCGAGCGTCTCCTTCATCTCCGTCTCGGTCGGCTCGACCATGAGCGCCTCGGGCACGACGAGGGGGAAGTAGACCGTGGGGGGATGGAAGCCGTAATCCATCAGCCGCTTCGCCACGTCGGTGGCCGTGGCGCCGTGGTCCCGCTTCAGGTTCCGCGCCGACAGAACGAACTCGTGCATGCAGAGACGGTCGAACGGAAGGTCGTATGCATCCTTCAGCCGCGCAAGGACGTAGTTCGCGTTCAGGACCGCCACCTCGGACATCTCGCGGAGGCGCGGTCCGTACATGCGGATGTACGCGTACGAGCGCACGAAGACGCCGAACGGTCCGGTGAACCCGCGCACCTTGCCGATCGACTTCGGCCGTTCGTAGTCGAGGCCGAAGGTGCCGTCGTCGTTGCGCACGACGGCCGGCACGGGAAGGTAGGGCTCGAGGATGTCGCGGACGGCGATCGGGCCGCCCCCAGGGCCGCCACCGCCGTGCGGCTGCGAGAACGTCTTGTGCAGGTTGATGTGGACGATGTCGAAGCCCATGTCGCCCGGACGGGAGATGCCGCAGACGGCGTTGAGGTTCGCGCCGTCGTAGTACATGAGCGCGCCGGCCTCGTGGAAGATCTGCTGGATCTCCTCGATGTTCTCGTCGAACAGTCCGAGCGTCGACGGGTTCGTGAGCATGAGCGCGGCGGTGTGCTCGTCCACCTTTGCGCGGAGATCGTCGACGTCGATGTTCCCGCGCGCGTCCGTCTTGACGTCGGTCAGCTCGTAGCCGGCCATCGTCACCGACGCCGGATTCGTCCCGTGCGCCGTATCGGGGATGACGACCTTACGCCGCTGGTCTCCCTCACCGCGGTCGGCGAAGTAGGCGCGCACGAGCAAAAGACCGGTCAGCTCGCCCTGCGATCCCGCCGCCGGCTGCAGCGAGACGGCGTCCAGCCCCGTCACCTCGGCGAGGATCTCCTGCAGCCGCCATTCGAGCTCGAGCGCGCCCTGCGCGCCGTCCTCGTCCTGATGCGGGTGGAGCTGCGCGAATCCCGGGAGCGCGACGAGGCGCTCGTTGACCCGCGGGTTGTACTTCATCGTGCACGAGCCGAGCGGATAGAAGCCGGTGTCGATGCCGTAGTTGCGCGTCGAGAGCTCCGTGAAGTGACGCACGAGCTCGAGCTCCGTCACCTCCGGGAGGCGCGGAGCCTCGCTCCGGCGGAGATCCTCGGGAACCTCCGGCGCCTGCAGCCCGTCGGGCCGAGGAATGACGGACGCGCGGCGGCCGGCCTGCGACTTCTCGTAGATGAGCTTCATGCGCCCACCTCGGCGAGCACGTCCGCGAGCCGGTCGACGTCCTCGAGCGTTCGCTTCTCGGTGACGGCGACGAGCAGCACGTCGTCCATGCCCTCGTAATCGCGGCCGAGCGCGTAACCGGGATGGACGCCGAGGGCGCGCGCGTCGCGGATGACGTCGCGCGCGTTCCGTCCGACCCGGACGGCAAACTCCTTGAACGTTGCCCGATCTGAAAACAGCACTTCGAGCCCGGCGCGCTCTCGCAGACGGGCCTTCGCATGCGCGGACAGGGCGAGGCAGGTCTCCCCCACCTCGCGCAGCCCCTGCGGGCCGAGCCACGTCAGGTACACGAGACCGCCGAGCGCGAGCAGCGTCTGGTTGGTGGTGATGTTCGACGTCGCCTTCTCGCGCCGGATGTGCTGCTCCCGCGTCTGCAGGGTGAGGACATAGCCGCGGTCGCCCGCGGCGTCGACCGTCTCCCCGACGATCCGTCCTGGCATGCGGCGGATGAACTCCTGGCGCGCGGCGAGGAAGCCGTAGTGCGGCCCGCCGTACGCCATGACGTTCCCGGCTCCCTGGCCCTCGCCGAGCGCGATCGCGCAGCCGTAGCGGCCAGGCGCCTCCAGGACGCCGAGCGACATCGGGTCGACGTGCGCGATCGAGAGCGCCTCCGCGTCGTTCGCGGCGGCGGCGATGTCCGGCGCCGGCTCAAGGCAGCCGAAGAAGTTCGGCTGCTGGAAGATGACCGCCGCTGCGCCCTTCGCCGCGGCGGCGACCGCATCCGGATCGGTCGTCCCGCCGTCGTGCGGCACCTCGACGACCTCGAGGCCGAAGCCGGGCGCGTACGTCTTCACGACCTGCCGCACCTGCGGGTTCGTCGCCTCGGTGACGACGATCTTCGTCCGGCCGGTGGCGTGCTTCGCGATGTAGCACGCGTCGGCCGTCACGGTCGTCCCGTCGTACCCGGAGGCGTTGGACACGTCCATTCCCGTCAGCTCACAGATCGCCGTCTGGTACTCGAAGATCGACTGCAGCGTCCCCTGGCTCATCTCCGGCTGGTAGGGCGTGTACGCGGTGAGGAACTCGCCGCGCTGCAGCACCGTGTCGACGACCGCGGGGACGTAGTGGTCGTAGATCCCGGCGCCGAGGAACGACAGCTCCCGGGTCGTGTCGGCGTTGCGCGCCGCGAGGTCGCCGAGGTGCGCCGACAGCTCCTGCTCGGAGAGCGGCGGCTCCAGAGCGAGATCCCGGCCGAGGCGCACGCCCCCGGGGACGTCCCGGAAGAGCTCCTCGATCGACGAGACCCCGACTGTCCGCAGCATCTCCTCCCGGTCGCGGTCGGTGAGAGCGAGAAACGGATGTGTCACAGGGACGCCAGGACCTGCCGGTACGCCTCGACGTCGAGCAGCGCGTCGACCTCGGACGGATTCGACAAGCGGATGCGGAGGAGCCAGCCGGCTCCGTACGGGTCGAGGTTCACGGTCTCGGGAGCGTCGACGACCGTCTCGTTGACCTCGAGCACCTCGCCGGAGAGCGGCGAGACGACATCGGAGACCGCCTTCACCGACTCGACCTCGCCGTACGCGGCGTCCTTCGTCACCGTCGCGCCGACGGCGGGCGCCTCGAAGTGCACGAGCTCACCGAGCGCATCCGCGGCGAACCACGTGATGCCGAGCACCGCCTCGTCGCCCTCGACGCGCGCCCAGTCGTGCTCCTCGTGGTACCTCAGGTCGTCGGGATACGACTCGGCCGCAGCCATTCAGCTCTCCTTCTCGTAGATGGGTCTCGTCACGATTCGGGCGGCGCGTGGCTTCCCGCGCACGTCGATCTCGAGCTCGGTCCCCGGGCGGGCGCGCGCGGTCGGCAGGTAGGCCAGGGCGACGCCCACCCCGAGCATCGGCGACAGGCTGCCGCTGGTGACCACGCCCCCGCCGAGCACCGGGTTGCCGGGGCGCGGGATCCCCGGGCCGGTGAGGCGCAGGGGGACGAGCCGCTCGGTCGGCCCGGCCTCGCGCACCG
>JAFALP010000301.1 GCA_019234175.1 Actinomycetota bacterium
TCGTGACGTTCGATCCGCATCCGCGCACGCTGTTCGGTGACGAAGTGCCGCTGCTCACGACGCTCGAACGGCGCCTGGAGCTGTTCGCGGACGTCGGCATCGACGACGTGCTCGTCTGCCTGTTCGACAGCGTGCTCGCTGAGCTCACCGCCGAGGAGTTCGCGGAATCGGTCCTGCGGGCAGCGGGCGTCGAGTCGGTCGCCGCCGGCGACGGGTTCCGCTTCGGCCGCGGCCGCGCCGGCGACCTCGACCTGCTCGCCCGCCTCGGCTTCGACGTTCGGCGCGTGCCGATCGTCGAGAACATCTCGTCCAGCCACATCCGCCGCCTGCTCGCGGTCGGCGAGGTGCGGCAGGCGGCGACGTTGCTCGGGCGTCCGCCGGAAGTCGAGGGGACCGTCGTCGGCGGCGACCGGCGCGGCGCCGGGCTCGGCTTCCCGACGGCCAACCTCGACGTGCCGCACGGCCTGCTCGTGCCGGCGCTCGGCATCTACGCCGGCGCCGCGCACGGGGCACGGGCGGCGATCTCCATCGGGACGAATCCGCACTACGGCGGGACTGAGCGCCGGGTGGAGGCGTTCCTCCTCGACTTCGACGGCGACCTCTACGGCGAGCGGCTCGTCGTCGAGCTCTGGGAGCACCTTCGCGACGAGGCCGCCTTCGGCTCCGAGGAGGAGCTCGTGGCCGCCATCGCCGACGACGTCCGGCGGACGCGGGAGGCCGTCCGCCCAGCGTGAGTTTTTCGGCCGGGCGGCATCTACCCGGGTGTGAAGCTCCTCATCACCGTGCGCTGCCTCGAATGCGGCGCGTCATACGGGAAGCCCCAATCCGGGAGCATCGCCGACACGAATCCAGGCTGCCCCGTCTGCGGCTACGTCGGCTGGATCCCCACCGCGGCCCCTCGCCGCGCCGGCGCGGCCGTCGTCGTCGGGCGCCCCGCCCGCGGCCTGCGCCAACGCGGCTAGCCAAGCCGGATTGCTACCCTTAGCGCGACCCAGCCCCGGCTGTCGTGCTGCGATCGCTTCCCGGCACGCCGGCGGAGGCTCGGGAGACGAACGAATAGGAGGCACATGGCCCTCACGAAGGAAGCAAAGCTGGAGATCATCAAGCAGCACGGCCGCGGGGAGTCGGACACCGGCTCGCCGCAGGTGCAGATCGCAATGCTCACGCAGCGCATCAACGAGCTGACCGAGCATCTGCGGACGCACCGGCACGACCACTACTCGCGCCGCGGGCTGCTGAAGCTCGTCGGGCGGCGCCGCCGGTTCCTCACGTATCTCCAGAAACACGATCTCGAGGGTTACCGCGCCCTCATCAAGGAGCTCGGCCTGCGCAGGTAGGCCGGCGAATCCCGGAGGGCGGAGGTTTGAGCGAGCTCCCGAAAAGCTGGCTCAAATCCCCGCCCTCCACAAAGCAGAGTGGAGGACAATCGATGAGTATCACGACCGAGCGCCTGGCTCGGGTCTCCGTGCAGGTTGGTGAGCAGGAGATCAGCTTCGAGACAGGCAAGCTCGCGAAGCAGGCGGACGGCGCAGTCGTCGTTCGCTCCGGCGAGACCATGGTCCTCGCCACGGCGCAGGGCCGGACGGAGTCGCGCGAGGGCGCGGACTTCTTCCCACTCACCGTCGACGTCGAAGAGCGCATGTACGCCGCCGGGAAGATCCCGGGCGGCTTCTTCAAGCGCGAGGGACGCCCGACGGAGCGCGCCATCCTGACCGCGCGCATGATCGACCGCCCCATCCGGCCGCTGTGGCCGAAGGGCTACCGCAACGAGGTGCAGGTCATCTGCACGGTGCTCTCCGCCGACCTCGTCAGCGCGCACGACATCCTGTGCATCAACGGCGCCTCCGCGGCGCTGATGATCTCGCCGATGCCGTTCCTCGGCCCGGTGGGCGCGGTGCGCATCGGCCGCATCGACGGGCAGCTCGTCGTCAACCCGACGCTGCGCGCCGTGGAGGACGAGTCGAGCCTCGATCTCGTCGTGGTCGGCACGAAGACCGCGCTGACGATGGTGGAGGCAGGCGCGGATCAGATCCCCGAGGAGACCATCCTGGAGGCGTTCGCGCTCGCCCAGGGTGAGATCGCGAAGCTGTGCGACGCGCAGGAGGACCTCCAGCGCCAAGCCGGCAAGGCGAAGTGGCTCGACCTCGACCTCGTCGCCGAGGTGGAGCGCGACAACGGCCACGCCGTCTGGGAGCGCATCCAGCAGGTCGGCCTCAAGGAGGCCGGCCCCGTCGTCGAGGAGCTCGCGACCGAGCTCGCGCCGCCGCTGTCGATGGACTCGACCGACGAGGACATCACCAAGCAGTTGCAGGTGCGGGCCGCGTTGCAGGCGCTGCTCGAGAAGCAGCGTTCGACCGCGGTCGAAGGCCCGGTGCGCGAGCAGTTCGG
>JAFALP010000313.1 GCA_019234175.1 Actinomycetota bacterium
CGTTCCAGGCTCATCACGACGGGCCGCAACTCAGCAATGACCTCGAGGATGACGGGATAGATCTTCAGCATTGGGCTCTCCTTCTCGTCCCCATCTCGGGAACAAAACGCGAACAGCCGCGCGCGCAGAGCGGATCAAGGCTCGCGAGGCGCAGCCGAGCGACCGCCGAAGGCGGCTTGACTCTGTACCGGCGCCCTAGGCAAGCGTTTCATCGTGCGATTCGTCCTTTCCTTCTCGTGATCTTCCCCCCGCCCGGTGGACGGTCTGACTATGCCGCAAGCGCGGCGACGTGTGCCTTCAATTCGAACTCGATCGGACTGACGTAGTCGAGATGGGAGTGCAAGCGCTCCGAGTTGTAGAAGTCGTCGATGTACTCGCCGATGGAGGTCTTCGCTGCGGCGCGTGTCGTGTAGCGCTCGTCGTCGACCAGCTCGGCGCGGAGGGTGGCAAAGAAGCTCTCGGCGACGGCATTGTCCCAGCAGTCGCCCACGCGGCTCATACTCTGGACGATGCCGCGAGCGGTGAGCGCGGCGCGGTAGTCGTCGCTGGCGTACGGGCTGCCGCGATCGGTGTGGTGAACGAGCCCGGCGCTGACGACGCGGCCGTGCAGGGCGCGGTTGAGGGCGGCGAGGGCGAGCGCCGTATCGTTCGTGTCGCTGATCGCCCAGCCCACGACGCGGCGAGAGAACAGGTCGAGCAACACCGCCAGGTAGGCCCAGCCTTCGTCCGTCGCAATGTATGTCACGTCGCCCGCCCACACCGCGTTCGCCGTCGGCGGCTCGAAGTCGCGCGCCACGAGGTTGGGTGCGACCGGGTTGTCGTGGTTCGAGTCCGTCGTGCGGCGGAAACGGCGCTTCTGACGGCCCACGATCCCCTCCTCGCGCATCACGCGCTCGACCGTCTTGTGGTTCACCTCGATGCCCTTCTTGCGCAGCGCGCGATGGATACGAGGGCTGCCGTAACGCCGCTTGCTCTTCTTGTGCGTCGCCGTGATCTCCGCGACGAGCTGGGCGCGCTTCGTCGTCCGCGCGCTCTTCGGTCGCTTCCTCCATGCGTAAAAGCCGCTGCGCGACACGCCCAGCACGGCGACGGAGACCTCCACGGGAAACTGCGCCTTCTCCGCCTCGATCCACGCAAACTTCACGTGCTCTCCTTCGCGAAGAAGGCTGCCGCTTTTTTTAATATCTCTCGCTCCATCTCCAGGCGTTTCACCTGCTTGCGAAGGCGCGACAGCTCCTCGCGCTCCACCGTCGTCAACGCTTCGGGGGGCCCGTCGCCGTCGTCGACCTTCGCCTGCTTGACCCACGACCGCAGCGCCGTCTCGGTCAGATCGAGATCTTCGGCGACCTTGCCGACGGATCGATCGCCCACCTTGCAGAGACGAACCGCCTCCGCCTTGAACTCACGCGTGAAGTGCCTTCGCTTCCTGGCCATCGGGGAACTCTCCTACCGCACCATCGTGCGATTTGGGGTGTCCACCAGGAGGGGGGAGGATCAGGATCGCGCATCAGGGTCGACAGCGCATTCCACGCGCGCGGCAGGTCGTAGTGCGGAAGCGGAAGCTTGATGGCCTGCAAGACTAGGGAGTCGAACATCAGGAGCTCTCCTTGGAGCCGGTCCTTGATTACCGACAATTATGTAGATAGGCTTGTCTACAGTTTTGTCAATGCCGCGACGACCGACTTCGAGCGATGCCGCGCCGCGAAAGAGGCGCACGGCGGACCAGGCGCGCACCGCCATTCTCGATGCCGCGGAGCGCCAGCTCGTCGCGCAGGGGCCTTCGGCGATCCGGCTGCAGGAGGTGGCGGCGGAGGTGGGTGTATCACATCCGACGGTGCTCCACCACTTCGGCAGCCGCGAGGGCCTCCTCGAGGCCGTGGTCGCGCGGTCGCTCGGCTCCCTGCACGCCGACCTCCTCGGGACGATGCACACCTCGCCGAAGGGCGTCGATCAGGTGACGGCGCTCCTCGAGCGCGTGCACACGACGCTCGCGGGCAGCGGACACGCGCGCGCATTCCTGTGGCTGTCGCTCGCGGGGTACGAGGCGTCCATCGAGCAGCTGCACGTCC
>JAFALP010000367.1 GCA_019234175.1 Actinomycetota bacterium
CCCGCGCGTGTCGCGCTCGTCCGCGCTCGCGTCGAAGGCGACCGGGTATCCGATCGCGAAGGTGGCGGCGAAGCTCGCCGTCGGGTACACGCTCGACGAGATCCCGAACGACCTGACCGGCACGACGCCGGCGAGCTTCGAACCGACGCTCGACTACGTCGTCGTCAAGTTCCCGCGCTTCGCGTTCGAGAAGTTCCCCGGCGCCGACCGCACGCTCGGCACGCAGATGAAGTCGGTGGGCGAGACCATGGGCATCGGCCGCACGTTCGCGGAGGCCTTCCAGAAGGCGATGCGCTCGCGCGAGCTCGACGCCGGCGCGGCGACGCCGTGGCAGACGCTCGCCGACGTGCCCGACGACGTCCACCCGTTCTTCGTGGAGGAGATCTGGCGCATCCAAGAGGCGCTTCTCGAGGTGGCGGGCCTCGACGTGGAGCAGCTCGTCGCCGACGACTGGCTCCGGCTCAAGCGGCTCGGCATCTCCGATGCCGACATCGCCGCCGCCGCGGACGTCCCCGAGTCGCTCGTGCGCGCGCGCCGCCGCGATTGCGGCATCCGGCCCGTCTACCGCCGGGTGGACTCGTGCGCCGGCGAGGTCGAGGCCGCGTCCAACTACCTGTACTCGACCTGGGGCGAGGCGGACGAAGGCCTACGGCCCTCGGAGTCCGCAAAGCCCCGCGTCGTCATCCTCGGCTCGGGCCCGAACCGCATCGGCCAGGGCATCGAGTTCGACTACTGCTGCGTGCACGCGGTGTGGACGTTCCGCGAGCTCGGCTACGAGTCGGTGATGGTGAACTGCAACCCGGAGACCGTGTCCACCGACTACGACACGAGCGACCGTCTGTACTTCGAGCCGCTCGACGCCGAGTCGGTGCTCGCCGTGTGCGACCGCGAGCGGCCGGAGGGCGTCGTCATCCAGTTCGGCGGACAGACGCCGTTGAAGCTCGCGCGCGCGATCGAGGAGGCGGGGTACACGATCCTGGGCACGCCGTACGACGCCGTCGACCTCGCCGAGGATCGCGAGCGCTTCGCCGGCCTGCTGCGCGCGCACGACATCCGCTCGCCCGGGTGGGGCATGGCGTCGTCGAGCGACGAGGCGGTCGCGGTCGCGAACGACATCGGCTACCCCGTGCTCATCCGCCCGTCGTACGTGCTCGGCGGCCGCGCCATGCGCGTCTGCTTCAGCGACGACGAGGTGCACGAGGTGCCCGTCCTCGGCCGGGTGCTCGTCGACCGCTTCCTCGAGGACGCGGTCGAGATCGACGTCGACGCGCTGTGCGACGGGTTCGACACGTACGTCGCCGCGGTCATGCAGCACGTGGAGGAGGCCGGCATCCACTCCGGCGACTCCTCCTGCGTGTTGCCGGCGCCCGGTCTCTCGCCGGCGCAGCAGGAGGAGATCCAGCACACGGTGCGGACGCTCGGCCGCGCGCTCGGCGTCGTCGGGTTGCTGAACGTCCAGCTCGCGCTCACGCCCGACGGCGAGCTGTACGTGCTCGAAGCGAACCCGCGCGCGTCGCGCACGGTGCCGTTCGTGAGCAAGGCGACGGGAGTCCAGCTCGTTCCCGCGGCGTGCCGGCTCGCGGCCGGCGCGCGCATCGCCGACCTCGGGCTCCCGCGCGAGCGGCCGCCGAAGCAGTGGAGCGTGAAGGCCGCGGTCCTCCCGTTCGCGCGCTTCGCCGGCAGCGACCCGGTGCTCGGTCCCGAGATGCGGTCGACCGGCGAGGTGATGGCGAGCGCGACCGATCTCCCCACTGCGCTCGCGAAGGCCGAGCGCGCCGCCGGCCGCACCCTGCCCCACGAAGGCGCCGTGTTCCTCTCCATCCGTCCGACCGAGCAGAAGGCCGCCGTGCCGATCGCGGCGACGCTCGCCGGCCTCGGCTTCCGGCTCTACGCGACGGAGGGGACCGCCGCGACGCTCGCCGGCGCGGGTCTCGACGTCGAGGCGGTGCGCAAGCTGAGCGAGTCCGACGGCGAGGAGCTGACGGTCATCGACCTCATCCGCCGCGGGCGCTGCGACCTCGTCATCAACACGCCCGAGGGACGCAACGCGCGCTCGGACGGGTATGCGATCCGCGAGGCGGCGCTGTCGCGCCGCGTCCCCTGCATCACCACCATCTCCGGCGCGGCCGCCGCCGTGCACGCGATCGCGAACGCGCGCGCCGACCAGGCGCTGTCGCTGCAGGAGCGGATCGATGTCGAGACGCGAACGGCTTAGCGTCAACGGCGTCGAGACCGTCGGCGCGTACACGCTTCTCCGTCTCGACCGCGGCACGCTCGACCCGGGAGCGCCTGGACAGTTCTTCATGCTCGAGGCGCCGGGACGCCTGCTGCCGCGCGCGCTGTCGCTCTGCCTCGCGCCCACGGGCGAGCTTGCGTTCCTGCTCGACGCCGTCGGCCCCGGGACGGCGGCGCTGTGCGCGCTCGAGCCGGGGGACCGCATCCATGTGTTCGGCCCGCTCGGGAACGGCTTCCGGCTGGACGTCGGCCGGCCGCTCCTCGTCGGGGGCGGGATCGGGATGGCCCCGCTCCCGTATCTGCGGGCCGCGATCGGCGACGCGCCGGTCGTCCTCGGCTTTCGCTCCGACCGCCATGCCGAGGCGGCGGCGCTCCTGCCGGCGGCCGAGGTCGTCGTCGACCCCGTTCTCGTCACGAGCTGCATCGAGGACGGCTACGACGTGCTCGCGTGCGGGCCGGAGCCGATGCTCCGCGCCGTCGCCGACATCGCGCCGGACGCGCAGCTCGCGTGGGAGGCGCCGATGGCGTGCGGATACGGCGCGTGTTACGGCTGCGCCGTCGACATCGGCGGCGAGCTGAAGCGACTCTGTGTCGAAGGACCTGTTCTTGCGGCTGCTTAACGCGTCCGGCTGTCTCGACGCCCTGACCGCGCCCGAGGTCGCGCGCGGGCTCGACGGGTTCGTGACGAAGACGATCACGCCGCTGCCGCGGGAGGGGAACGCGCCGCCGCGCATCGCGGAGACGGCACACGGGATGCTGAACGCCATCGGGCTCGCCAATCCCGGCCGCGAGCGATTCCTCGCCGACACGCTGCCGCAGCTGCGCGAGCTCGGCGTCCCGCTCTGGATCTCCGTCGGCGGGTTCTGCGCGGCCGACTATGCGGAGACGTGCGCGGCCCTCGAGGACGTCGAGGCGGTCGAGCTCAACCTGTCGTGCCCGAATGTCGACGAGGCGGCCGACTCCGCGGCGGAGATCGTCGCCGCCTGCCGGCGGGCGACGGCTCTTCCGTTGTACGCAAAGCTCTCGGCCGCCCATCCCGACGTCGCCGAGGTCGCCCGGGCGGTCGCCGCCGCCGGAGCCGACGGCCTCTCGCTCGTGAACACGCTCCGCGGCCTCGCCATCGATCCGCGGACGCTGCAGCCGGTGCTTGCGCGCGCGCAGGGCGGGCTGTCGGGACCGACGCTGAAACCGGTTGCGCTGGCAACGGTCTTCGCGTGTTACAGCGCGACGAAGCTGCCGATCGTCGGCATGGGCGGCGTCACGTGCGCGCAGGACGTCGTCGATCTCGTCGCGTGCGGCGCACAGGACGTCGCGCTCGGGACGGTCCTCTTTTCGGACCCGGACGCGCCGGTCCGGATTCGGACCGACCTCACATCGGCGGACCTCGACGAGGTCTTCGCGGCGGCTTACAAAAAGTCCGCCGTGCTCGCTTGATCCGCTCCGGCGCATTGGTAGTATCGACCGCTCATGCCGACGGCCGCGAAGTCGCAAGCACACGCACCCCTCCGGTCGCTCGACCAACGAATGGATGCACTGAAGCGCGCGAACGACGTGCGCGTGCGTCGCGCGAGGTTGAAGAAAGACCTGAAAGACGGTCGCGTGCGCATCGAACAAATCCTCGGCAACCCGCCCGAGTACGTGTCGACCGCGAAGGTGATCGACATCCTCATGGCGGTTCCGAAGTTCGGTCGCGTGAAAGCGGCGCGCTTCCTCAACACGTGTCGCATCAGCCAGTCGAAGACCGTCGGCGGGCTCTCCGATCGCCAGCGCGCGGAGCTGATTGACCTCTTCCACAGGTAGGCCGCCCTCGGTCATCGTCGTCACCGGCCCGTCGGGAGCCGGGAAGGGCACGCTGATCCGCGAGGTGCTGAAGCGCGTGCCCGGCGTCGCCCACAGCGTCTCCGCCACCACCCGAGACCTCCGGCCGGGTGAGGAGAACGGGCGCGAGTACCACTTCCTCACGCTCGAGGAGTTTCTCGACCGCATCGAGCGCGGCGACCTGCTCGAGCACGTCACCTACGTGTCCGGCCACCGGTACGGGACCCTGCGCTCCGAGATCGACCGCATCACCGAGAAGGGGAAGGTGCCGCTGCTCGAGCTCGAGACGGAGGGTGCGCTGAAGGTGAAGCGCGAGGTGCCGGGCGCCGTGACGATCTTCATCTCCGCCACCGTCGAGGAGCTCGAGCGCCGGCTGCGTGAGCGTGCGACGGAGAGCACCGGCGAGATCGGCGAGCGGATCGCCCTCGCCCGCCACCAGCTCGAGCAGGCGGACGAGTTCGACTACGTCGTCGAGAACGACGACCTCGACCGGGCGGTCGAGGAGCTCACGGAGCTGGTCCGCGGCCTCCTTGCGGGTGTCGGTACCATGGCGCGGCCATGATCCACCCGCGCGTCGACGAGCTGCTCCAGAACGTGGATTCCCGCTACGCCCTCGTGATCGTGGCGGCGAAGCGCGCGCGGCAGATCAACAACTACCACCACCAGCTCGGCGAGGGCACGTTCGACGACAACCCGCCGCCGCTGGTCGAGTCCCGCTCGAAGAACTACCTCACGATGGCGATGGAGGAAGTCGCCGAGGGTCTTCTGAGCTACGACTACCCGGGCTAGGCGCCCCGTGGCGCCGGCCACGCTCACCATCGTGGGGAACGAGCTCGAGGCGGAGACGCTCTGCGGCTTGCTCCGGGTGAACGGGATCGCGTGCTCGTACCGGCGCACCGACGTCTCCGCCGGGCGCGCGGACGGAAGCAATGCGATGTCGGGACCGACCGAGGTGCTCGTGGACGAGTCGGATCTCGGCGCGGCGCGCGAGCTCCTGCCCGAGTCGTAGGCACACTTCCGCCATGGCGCGGATCCTGCTCGGGGTCAGCGGCGGCATCGCGGCCTACAAGGCCTGTGAGGTCTGCCGCCTCTTCGTCAAGGGCGGGCACGAGGTCGTCCCGCTCGTCACGCCTGCGGCCGAGCGCTTCGTCACGGCCGAGACCTTCCGCGCGCTCGCGCGGCGGCCCGCAGGCGACGACGTCTACCTCCATCTGACGCGCGCCGACATCCTCGTCGTGGCGCCGTGCACCGCGAACACGCTCGCCAAGCTCGCGCACGGGCTCGCCGACAACGTCCTCACCGAGGCGGCGCTCGCGCATCGCGGCCCGACGCTCGTCGCCCCTGCGATGAACCCGCGCATGTGGTCGCACCCGGCGACGCGCGCGAACGCGGAGACGGCGCGTGCGCGCGGTGTCGTCTTCATCGGGCCGGACGAGGGCGAGACGGCCGAGGGCGAGCTCGGCGTCGGCCGCATGGCGGAGCCGGAGGACATCGTCCGCGCCGCCGAGGAGCTGCTCGCCGGGTCGAGCGCGCTGAAAGGGAAGCGCGTGCTCGTCTCCGCCGGCGGGACGCGCGAGCCGATCGACACGGTGCGCTACGTCGGCAATCGCTCGTCGGGACGCATGGGCGTCGCGATCGCGGCGGAGGCCCGCCGCCGGGGCGCCCGCGTGACCCTGCTGGGTGCAAATCTCGCCGTCGCGGTGCCGCCCGGCGTCGAGCTCGTGGACACGCCGACGGCGGCTGAGCTCGAGCGCGCCGCGCTCGTGCACGGCGTCGACGCAGACGTCGTGATCATGGCCGCCGCGGTCGCCGACTACCGGCCCGCGGAGGCGCTTGCCGCCAAGCGGCCGAAGGACTCCGCCGCGTGGGCCGTCGAGCTCGAGCCGACCACGGACGTGCTCGCGGCCCTCGGCGAGCGGAAACGCGACGGCCAGGTGCTCGTCGGCTTCGCCGCCGACGAGGGCGAGCGCGGCCTCGCGCGCGCGCGCGAGAAGCTGGGACGGAAGAACGCCGACCTGTTCGTCTACAACGACGTCGCGCGCCCGGGCATCGGCTTCGACGCGCCGGACAACGAGGTCACGCTCGTGACTCCGGGCGACGAGCGTCTCGTCGCCAAGGCGCCGAAGGCCGAGGTCGCAGCCGCGATCCTCGACGCGGTCGAAGTCCTCTTGTAAGTGCACGCGATCGTGATCGCGGCCGGCGAGGGCACGCGCCTGCGGCCGCTGACCGAGCGCTGGCCGAAGCCGGTGCTTCCGATCGACGGCCGCCCGGTCGTCGCCACGC
>JAFALP010000075.1 GCA_019234175.1 Actinomycetota bacterium
TGGCGATGACGAGGAACGGCGACGGCAGCGGCCTGGTCTCACGGTCGAGCGTCACCTGCTGCTCCGCCATCGCCTCCAGGAGCGCGGACTGGGTCTTCGGCATGGCGCGGTTGATCTCGTCCACGAGGACGACGTTCGCGAACACCGGCCCGGGGCGGAACTCGAACTCGCGCTCGCGCGGGTCGTAGATGGAGAGGCCGGTGACGTCGGTCGGCTGCAGGTCCGGCGTGCACTGGATGCGGGCGAACTCGAGGCCGCTCACCGACTGCGCGATCGCGCGGGCGAGGATCGTCTTGGCCGTCCCTGGCACGTCCTCCAGGAGCACGTGGCCGCGGGAGACGAGGGCGGCGAGGACGAGGGAGATCTCCTCGTGCTTGCCGAGGACGACCGTCTCGACGTTCGCGCGCAGCCGGTCGGCGGCATCGACCGCGGAGCCGGTGGCCTCGGTGTCGGTCGCGGGCTGGGACATGCAGGGAAACGTATCCGCATAAGCTGCGCGTGTGGCAGCCCGTGTCGCGGTCGGAGCGCTGGCAGTCGCGCTCCTGGCCGGATGCGGCGGCCGGGGCGCGTCCTGGACGCAGCCGAACGGGAATCTCTCCTCCACCCGGGCCGGGTCGATCGGGCTCGAGGCCGCGCGCCACCTGCGGGCCGCCTGGCGCTTCTCCATCCCCGCCGTGAACGGCGGCTCGGGCGCGGTGACGGCCACCCCCGTGGTCGCGGGCGGCACCGTCTACCTCCAGGACATGAAGAGCAACGTGTACGCGCTCGACCTCGCGGACGGGAAGGTGCGCTGGACGCGCCGTTTCGAGGCGGAGAACCCGGGCCCGAACGGGCTCGCCGTCGACGGCGGCCGCGTCATCGGCGCCACCGACACGACCGTGTTCGCGCTGTCGGCGGCGACGGGGCGCGAGCTGTGGCTGCGCCGCATCCTGTCCGCGACCGACACCTTCGTCGACGCGGCGCCGCTCGTCGCCGGCGGCCGGGTCTACATCGCCACCACCGGATACTCGTTCGGCACGCGCGGCAAGCTGTACGCGCTCGACGAGGCCGACGGCGCCGTCGACTGGAGCTTCGACACGATCAGGGGGCCGTGGAAGCACCCGCAGCACGCGGGCGGCGGCGGCGCGTGGTACGCGCCGAGCATCGAGGACGGCGTCGTGTACTGGGGCACGGCCAACCCGATCCCGTGGGGCGGCACGCCGGCGTTCCCGAACGGCGACGCGTTCCCCGGGCCGGTGCTGTACACCGACTCGCTCGTCGCGCTCGATGCGACCACGGGACGGCTGCGCTGGTTCGACCAGGTGACGCCGCACGACGTGCGCGACTACGACTTCCAGCTTCCGCACATCCTCGCCGGGAAGATCGTGATCGGGGGCGGCAAGGGCGGCGTGGTCGTCGCCTGGAACCCGAAGACGCATCGCCGGCTGTGGTCGACAACGGTCGGCGTGCACCGCAACGACCGCGGGCCGTTGCCGGCGACGCCCGTGCTCGTCTGTCCCGGGGTGCTCGGCGGCATCGAGACGCCGATGGCGGAAGCGGACGGCCGCGTGTTCGTCCCCGTCGTCGACCTGTGCTTCCACGGGAGCGCGACGAGCTACGAGGCGCTCGGGAAGGTGAGCCCGCTCTCCGGCCGCGGCGAGCTCGTCGCACTGTCCGCGACCGGCGGCGGGAGGCTCTGGGACCACCGTTTCCCGTCGCCGGACTTCGGCTGCGCGACGGCCGGGAAGGGCGTCGTCTTCACTTCCACGCTCGACGGGCACGTGTACGCACTCGACGCGGAGACCGGTCGCACCGTCTGGTCCGCGAGGACGGGCGCCGGGATCAACGCGTGCCCGTCGATCGCGGCCGGAACGCTGCTCGTCCCCGCGGGAGTGCCGCTGCCGGGACGCCGCTCGTACGAGCTCGTCGCGTACCGCTAGGCGAGCACGCGCGCGAGGGCGTCGCGCCAGCCCGCGTACAGCTCCGAGACGTCGCTGCGCGGCTCGAAGCGCTCGCCCGCGGGTGACGGGCGGCGCTCGCCGAGCGCGAGGAGCGCGGCGCCGAGCGCGGTCTGCTCCGGCTCTCGCGCGGTCTCGACCGGGATCGCGAGCACGTCGGCGAGGAACTGCATCAGCCACCGGTTCGTCGTCATGCCGCCGTCGACCCGCAGGAGCTCGAGCGGCGGCATGGCTGCGAGCACGTCCGCCGTTTGGTACGCCGTCGCCTCGAGCGCGGCGCGCACGACATGCGCCCGCGTCGTGCTCCGGGTCAGCCCGCTCACCGTCCCGCGCACGTCCGGCCGCCAGTGCGGCGAGCCGAGGCCGGCGAGCGCCGGGACGAAGTAGACGCCGCCCGTGTCGGGCACGGATGCGGCGAGCCCCTCGCTCTCTCCCGCGTCGGCGATGAGCCCGAGCCCGTCGCGCAGCCACTGCGCGGCGGCGCCGGTGACGAACACCGCGCCCTCGAGCGCGCGGCGCGGGGCCTCGCCTTCGAGGCGCGCCGCAGCGGTC
>JAFALP010000213.1 GCA_019234175.1 Actinomycetota bacterium
ACGTCGTGGAGGAGCGCGGCGGCGATGGTCTGCTCGTCGAGCCGCAGGCCGGCGCAGATGATGGCCACGCCGACGGGATGCATGATGAACGGCTCGCCGGACCGGCGCTGCTGCCCCTCGTGCGCGCGCGCGGCGAATCCGAACGCGCGGATGATGAGGTCGCGGTCGACCTCCCCGCCGTAGCCGTCCAGCTCGGCGAGCAAGCCGTCCAGGAGCTCGAGATGCCGTTCTCCGGTTTCCAGCGTCGCCATGAATTCAGTGTACTCCCGCGTATCTCTGAGGCAGGAACGCGCGTTGGACGGTCGAAGTGACGCATCCCATGTCTCTCGCACGACGCAAAGACGCTCGCAAGGTCGAGAAGCTGGCGGCTGTTCTCGCGTCGCTTTCGCGCTAGCCGCATAGGCTTCCTTCCATGCCGTGGTACTACGCCGTCGCCGAGCGCGACCACGACATCCAGGACCCGACGAGCGCGGAGAAGATCCGGCACCTCGGCCGGCTGCTGCGCCTCGGCCCCGGCTCGCGCGTCCTCGACGTCGCATGCGGCAAGGCGGGACCTGCGCTCGTCCTCGCGGAGGAGTTCGGGTGCTCGATCCTCGGGGTGGAGCGCGCCCCCGAGTTCGTCGCCGCCGCGCGGGAGCGCATCGAGGATGCGGGGCTTTCCGACCGCATCGAGATCGTCGAGGGCGACGCGCGCGCGTTCCCGCTCGACCCCGAGTCCTGGGACGCCGCGCTCTGCCTCGGCGCCTCGTTCGTGTTCGACGACCTCGAAGGAACGCTCGCCGCGCTCGCACCGGCAGTCCGGCCCGGCGGCCACGTCGCCGTCGGCGAGCCGTACTGGCGCGAGTGGCCGCTGCCGCGCGAGGTCGAGGACGAGGGCTGGGTGCCGATGAAGGAGACGGTCGCGCGCATCGAGAGCGCCGGCCTCGCGCTCGTGGGGCTCGTCGCCGCATCCGACGACGACTGGGACCGGTACGAGTCGCTCCACTGGAGCGCGCTCGAGGAATGGCTCGCGGAGAACCCGGTCGATCCGGATGCGATCGCAATCCGCGAGCGGCACGAGCAGGCGCGCGACGACTACCTCTCGTTTCGGCGCCGCCTGCTCGGCTGGGCGATCTTCGCCGGCCGAAAGAGCTAGGCGGCCTTCGCGAGGACGGGCTCCGCGGCGAGCAGCGCGCGGAAGCGCTCCGACTCGAGCAGGTGCCGCTTCGTCGGGCCGAGCTCCGCGAAGATCGCCACCGCCTCGGGATCGCGCGCTGCCTCCGGCTTCCGATATTCGCCGACGAGCCACTCGCGCAACTCGTCGAAGCGTGGATCGGCGGCGAAGATTCGGCGCACGACGAGCTGCGGCGCGACGGTCCCGTTCCACCGGTTCTCCGCGAGCCTGAACGCGACGTCCCACCGTCCGGCCTGGCGGTAGACGTCGAGGCGCGAGCCGGACCCGAATGCGATCGCGCTTCCTGCGTCTGCGCCGTCGCGGCGCACCCGGAACCGCAGGTGCTTGCCCTCGCCCACGGTGGCAAGGTCGCCGAGCTCGCAGCCGGGCGCGAGCAGCGTCACCTCCGGGTTGCCGAGGCCGAACGGCGCGAGCTGCGCGAGCTCCGCGCACAGGTCGAGCGTGAGCTTCGTGCCGCGCGGGACGACGCCGTCGATGCACGTGACCGGCTGCAGGTCCTCCTCCTCGAGCAGGACGGCGGCGTGCGCGGCGAAGCGCTCGGCGAACGCATGCAGGTTCGCCGGCGCGATGGAGAGGCCGGCCGCGGCCTTGTGCCCGCCCCAGCGGCCGAGGAGGTCGGAGCACGCGGCGAGGCCGGCGTGCAGGTCGAAGGACGGCACCGACCGGCCCGAGCCCTTCCACTCCCCCTCGCCGCCCGCGACGAGCACGACCGGGCGGTTGAACCGCTCCACGAGCCGCGAGGCGACGATGCCGATCACGCCCTCGTGCCAGTCGGCGCCCGCGACGACGTACGCGCGGCGGCGACGATCCGCCTCCGGCCACGACTCCACCTGGGCGACCGCCTCGCGCAGGATGCGGCCCTCCACCGCCTGACGCTCCTGGTTCAGCTCCTCGAGCTGACGCGCGAGCGCGAGCGCTTCCTCCAGATCGGCCGTGAGCAGGAGCTCGAGCGCGGCGCGCGGATGGCCGAGACGCCCGGCGGCGTTGATGCGCGGCCCGAGCCGGAAGCCGACCGCGCCCGCGTCGACGGCGGCGGGATCGACGCCGGCGGTGCGCATGAGCGCCTGCAGTCCCGGCTTCTGCGTGCGGGCGAGCGCGCGCAGGCCGCCGACGGCGAGCGAGCGGTTCTCGTCGAGGAGCGGGACGACGTCGGCGATGGTCGCGAGCGCGACGAGGTCGAGATGGCGCTTCGGGATGTCGGAGTCGACCCCGAAGAGCGCCTGCCCGAGCTTGTAGACGACACCGGTGCCGCACAGCTCCGGGAACGGATAGTCCGACGGCCGCGTGGCGACGACCGGGCAGTCCGGCAGCGTGTCGGCAGGACGGTGGTGGTCGGTGACGATCACCTCCAGCCCGCGCGCGCGTGCGTCGGCGACCTCCTCGGCGGCGGTGATGCCGCAGTCGACGGTGAGGACGAGGCCGCAGCCTTCGTCCGCGAGCCGCGCGAGCGTCTCGGCGCGCACGCCGTAGCCCTCGTCGAAGCGGCTGGGCAGGTGCCAGTCGACGTCGGCGCCGAGCTCCCGCAGGAGAAGGACGGCGAGCGCGGTGGCGGCGATGCCGTCGACGTCGTAGTCGCCGTGGACGCAGATGCGCCGGCCGTCGGCGACGGCGGCGCGCAGCCGCTCGCACGCGAGCGCCATGTCGCCGAGCAGGAACGGGTCGTGCGGCGGCTGCTCGCCGGCCAGGAAGGCCCGCGCCGAGTCGGCGTCGTCGTACCCGCGCCGGACGAGGACACCTGCCGTCAGCTCGCTCACCCCCAGGCTCGCGGCGAGCTCGGCCTGCACCTCGTGCGACGCCGGACGCAAGGTCCAGGTGCCCTCGTGCATCGGAGGATCACGCTACGGTCAGCGTCGGACGGCATGAAAGATCGCTTTCTCCTCGACCCGGAGGTCACGTTCCTCAACCACGGCTCCTTCGGGGCGACCCCGCGGGAGGTCTTCGAGCGCTATCAGGCGTGGCAGCTCGAGCTGGAGCGGGAGCCGGTGGACATGATCGCGCGCCGGCTGCCCGGGCTCCTCGCCGACGCGCGCGCCGAGCTCGCCGCCTTCGTCGGCGCGCGGCCGGACGACCTCACGTTCGTCGAGAACGCGACCACCGGCGTGAACATGGCCGCCCGCGCGCTCGCGTTGCGGCCGGACGACGAGGTGTTGACGACGAACCTCGAGTACGGCGCGTGCGTCTTCACGTGGCAGCAGCATTGCCGGCTCGTGCAGGTGCCGTGGCAGGAGCTCTTCGACCACGTCACCGAGAGGACGAAGGCGGTGTTCGTGTCGCACATCACCTCGGCGACGGCGCTCGTGCTCCCCGTGGAGGCGATCGTGCGCGAGGCGCGCTCGCGCGGACTGACGACCGTCGTCGACGGCGCGCACGCGGTGGCGCAGCTCGATCTCGACCTGGACGCGCTCGGCGCCGACTTCTACAGCGGCAATTGTCACAAATGGTTGATGGCTCCCAAGGGAGCCGGCTTCCTGCACGTGCGCCCGGAGTGGCAGGAGCGCGTCGGCGGCGCCATCGTCAGCTGGGGCTACGAGGAACCGGCGACGTTCATCTCGCGCACGTCGCTCCAGGGGACGCGCGACTCGGCCGCGTACCTGACCGTGCCGGCCGCGATCGAGTTCTTCCGCGCGCACGACGACCGCGAACGGTGCATCGCGCTCGCGCGCGAGGCGCGGCGCGAGCTGTGCGCCCTGCTCGGGACGGAGCCGATCGCGCCCGACGAGATGGTGCTGCAGATGGCGAGCGTCCGTCTCCCCGAGCCGGACGCGACGTTGAACCGGCGGCTGTTCGACGACTACCGCGTCGAGATCCCCGTGCAGGGAGACCTCATGCGCATCTCCATCGCCGCGTACAACGACCGCGCCGACGTCGACCGGCTGCTATTCGCCCTTGGGGAGCTTTACGCCTAGGTAGCTGAGCAGGAAGATCAGCGCGATGCCGGCGATCCAGAGGCCGAGCACCAGCTTCGGACGGCGGCTCTCGCGCAGGTGCTGCGTCGCCACCTTCCCCCACAGGAGCAGGAGCCCGACGATCCCGCCGGCGACGACGACGATGACCGGCGCGAGCAGGGCGATGTCGGTTCCGCTGATCTTCGCGAGCACGGGGCAAGGGTACGCTTCGCGCGTGGATGCCGAGGCGAACTACAACTCGGGGGAGGACTACCTCGTCGAGTTCCTCGGGTACAGCTTCTGCTTCAACGCGGAGGACTTCGAGCAGCGCGTCACGGCAGCCGCCGTCAAGCTCGGCCTCATTGCGGGCAACGAGCTCGACGACGACGAGACGGCCGACCTGGTCGAGCTGGTGGAGCGCGACGGCATCGAAGAGCCCCGCAGCCAGCTCGGCCGCTACCTCGTTCGCCACTGGGACGAGGTCTCCCTCGTCGGCGGCGAGTCGCTCGTGTACTGGCTGAAGAAGCTCGTCTTCCGCGGCGCGTGGCTCGACCATCGCGTGAAGGAGGGCAAGCTCGAGGTCGGCTGGGACGACGACGCGGCCGAGTTCTCGTACCGCGACCCGAACGGCGGCCGCGCATTGCTCGAGCTGCTCCCCACGCCGAGCTGGCACGAGCTGCAGTACAAGCCGTGACGCCGCGCTTCTACGCGCTCGCGGGGCCGGCGTACCTCGCCGCGCTCTTGGCAGTCGACACGCAGGTCGACTACCGCGGCCAGCTCGTGCTCGGCGCGCTGACGTGGGTCGTGCTCGCGTGCGCGCTCGTTCCGCTGGCGCCGCTCGCGCGCGCGCAGGCGCTCGGCGTCGTCGCGTTCGCGACCGTCGGCGAGGTGACGGGCTCGCTCGTCTGGGGCGTCTACCACTACCGATTGCACAACCTGCCGCTCTTCATCCCGCCGGCGCACGGCGTCGTCTACCTGAGCGGGCTCGCGCTCACCCGCAGCGTGCGGGGACGGTGGCTCGTCGCCGCCGCCGCCGTCGGCTCGGCCGGCTGGGGGCTCGCCGGGCTGACGGTGCTGCCGCGGCTCGACGTCGCGGGCGCGATCGGCGTGCCGCTCCTGTGCGTGTTCCTGTGGCGCTCGCGCGCCCGCGCGACGTACGCGGCGGTGTTCCTCGTCGTCGGCGCGCTCGAGCTGTACGGGACGTCGATCGGGACGTGGCACTGGGCGCGCACGCTGCCCGGTCTCGGCATCCCCGACGGGAACCCGCCGAGCGGTGTCGCGAGCGGCTACGTGTGGTTCGACGTGATGGCGCTGCTCATGGCGCCGTGGCTCGTCAGAGCCGCTCGGTCACTGCACGACGATCGGCCGGTCCCGCGTGACGGTCACGCCGCTCGCCCGCACGACGGCCTGAAAGACGAGCTTCTTCCCTCGGGGTAGCGCGTTCCGGAGGCTGTGGCACGACCCGAGAGCCTCCTCAGAACAGCTTCGTCTCGTCGGCCGGCGCTGCTCCGACGTGCTCCCGCCCGAGCTTCGTGATCGTGCGGCCGCGCGGCGTTCGCTGGATGAAGCCGAGCTGCAGCAGATAGGGCTCGTACACGTCCTCGATCGTGTCCGGCTCCTCGCCGAGGGCGGCCGCGAGCGTGGAGAGGCCGACAGGGCCGCCTTCGAACTTGCCCGCGATGGCGCCGAGCAGCTCGCGGTCCGTGCGCTCGAGCCCGGCCTGGTCGACCTCGAGCAATGCGAGCGCCTCCTCGGAGACCGCGGTGGTGATCGAGCCCTGGTGGCGCACCTGCGCGACGTCGCGGACGCGCCGCAGGATGCGGTTGGCAATGCGGGGCGTGCCGCGTGAACGCCGGGCGATCTCGCGCGCGGCGTCGTCGTCGATCTCGACGCCGAGGATGCGCGCGCTGCGGTGCACGATCGTCGCGAGCTCGTCCGGCTCGTAGTAGTCGAGGCGGAACGTCATGCCGAAGCGGTCGCGCAGCGGCGTGGTCAGCAGCCCCGTGCGCGTCGTCGCGCCGATGAGCGTGAACGGCGGCAGATCGAGCGTGAGCGTGCGGGCGGCCGGCCCCTGGCCGACGACGATGTCGAGCCGGAAGTCCTCGAGGGCCGGATAGAGGATCTCCTCGATAGCGCGGTTGAGCCGGTGGATCTCGTCGACGAAGAGCACGTCGCGCGGCTCGAGCGCCGTGAGGATCGCCGCCATGTCGCCCTTGCGCTCGAGCGCCGGGCCCGCGACGGTGCGGATGCCGACGCCGAGCTCTTCGCGGACGATGAACGCGAGGCTCGTCTTGCCGAGGCCCGGCGGCCCGACGAGGAGCACGTGGTCGAGCGCCTCGCCGCGCGCCTGTGCGGCCGCGAGCGCGATGGCGAGCTGCTCCTTCACGCGTTCCTGCCCGACGAACTCGTCCAGGCGGCGCGGCCGGAGCGTCTGCTCGATCTCCTGGTCGTCCTCGGCGATCACGGGGGCGAGGAACTGCGTGCTCACGCGGCCTTCCTCAGCGCGATGCGCACCTGCTCCTCGACGGGCAGCGCGTCGTCGACGTCGCTGAGCGCGCGCTCGGCGTCGACGAGCGTCCAGCCGAGCTCGACGAGCGCGTCGCGCGCGACGAGGTCGCCGGTCGTCGCTACCGCCTCCGGCGTCCCCATCTTCTCCTTCAGCTCGAGCACGATGCGCTCCGCCGTCTTCTTGCCGATGCCCGGGATGGCCATGAAGCGCGCCGTGTCCTCGCGCACGATCGCGCGGCGCAGCTCGTCCGCCGGCGAGCCGGAGACGATCGCGAGCGCGACCTTCGGGCCGACGCCGTTCACGGTGAGGAGCTGGACGAAGAGCTCGCGCTCGGTGCGCTCCGCGAAGCCGTACAGTTGGAGCGCGTCCTCGCGTACGACCATGTACGTCTCCAGCGTCACTTCGCCGGCGCCGCTCGCCTTGCGCACCGCCGCCGGCGTCGCGGCCACGAGATAGCCGACGCCGCCGACGTCCAGCACGAGGCCTTCGGGCGTCGAGGCGACCGGGGTTCCCCGCAGTTGCGCGATCATCCCGCCAGCTTGAGGAGCGGCGGGGCGAGCGCATGGCAGATCGCGACGGCGAGCGCGTCGGAGGCGTGGTTCGGCGTCGGCAGCTCGTGCAGCCCTAGGATGGCCTTCACCATCCGCTGCACCTGCGCCTTCTCGGCGCGGCCGTAGCCGGCGACCGCGTGCTTCACCGCGGACGGCGTGTACTCGGTGCAGGGCACGCCTGCCTTCGCGGCGGCGACGAGCACGGCGCCGCGCGCCTGTCCGACGGAGAGCGCGGTGCGGGCGTCGACGCCGACGAAGGACTCCTCGAGGACGACCGCATCCGGGTCGAACTCGGCGATGAGCGCGGCCACGCCGTCGTAGATCGTCTTCAAACGGAGCTCGGGACGCTCGCCGGGCGGCGTCGACCACCAGCCGTGGTGGAGGCCCTTGAGGCGCCCTCCGCTTTCGTGGACGATCCCGTACCCGCAAGCAGCCGTTCCTGGGTCGATGCCGACGACTCTCACGGGGAGAGGTTAGGCACCGGGTCGGACGATCCTCCTACCCGTTCGGGGGACTGTTACAGGAGTGCCCCGACTTCCCGAAATTCCCGTGACGGGGAGTGTCCCCATCACGTTTCGGTCAACCCTCGACGGACTCCAGGATGCGCTCGGGGATGTCGAAGTTCGCGAACACGTCCTGGACGTCGTCGTTGTCCTCCAGCTGGTCGATGAGCCGGAGGACCTTCTTCGCCTCGCCCTCGTCGGCGACCTCGACCGTCGTCTTCGGCACCATCGTCAGCTCTGCCGCCTCGACGGTGAACCCGGCCGCCTGCACCGCCTCGCGCACGGCGGCGAGCTGCTCGGGCGCGCTCGTCACCTCGTAGCTCGACCCGTCGAGCTCGACGTCCTCCGCCCCGCCGTCCGCTGCGGCGAGCAGGAGCTCGTCCCCGTCGACGCCGTTCGCATCGACGACGACGACGCCGCGCCGTTCGAACAGCCACGCGACGGCGCCGGAGCCGCCGAGGTTGCCGTCGTTCTTCGCGAAGACGTGACGCACGTCGGACGCGGTGCGGTTGCGGTTGTCGGTGAGCGCCTCGACGATAACGGCGACGCCGCTCGGGCCGAAGCCCTCGTACACGACCGTCTCGAACGCGCTCGCGTCGGCGTCCGCTCCCGAACCCTTCGCGATCGCGCGGTCGATGTTGTCCTTCGGCATGGAGTACGAGCGCGCCTTCTCGATCGCGTTCTGCAGCGCCAGGTTGTCGGCGGGATTCCCGCCGCCCTCCTTCGCCGCGACGATGATCGCGCGCGACAGCTTCGAGAAGAGCTTCCCGCGCTTCGCGTCGGCGGCGCCCTTCTTGTGCTTGATCGAGGACCACTTGCTATGCCCGGACACTCATCGCCTCCCGTACCTGGTTCAAGAACAGCTCGTGGATCCGCGTGTCGTCGGTCAGCTCGGGATGGAACGCGGCGACGAGGACGCGCCCCTCCCGCGCCAACACGGGATGGCCGTCCACCTCGGCGAGCACCTCCACGTCGGGGCCTGCGTCCTCGATCCACGGCGCGCGGATGAAGATGCCGCGCACGGGCTCCCCCATGCCGACGTCGAGGTCGGCCTCGAAGCTCCGCACCTGGCGCCCGAACGCGTTCCGCTGCACGGCGAAGTCGGCCAGGCCGAGGTGGTTCCGGTCGAGGACGATCATCCCGGCGCAGGTTCCGAAGACCGGCGCCTCGAAACGGCGCAGCGCCTCGTCGAGTCCGTAGAGGCGCATGAGCCGCGTGATCGCCGTCGACTCGCCGCCGGGCAGGATCAGGCCGTCGAGGCCCTCCAGCTGCTCGGGCAGCCGCACCTCGACGGGCTCCGCGCCCAGACGCCGGACGACCTCCGCGTGCTCGCGGAAGTTTCCCTGCACGGCGAGAATGCCGATCCGAAGCGGCGTTTCCACCCCTCCATTGTAGTTTCGGCTACGCGCTGCGCCGGCGGCCGGCGACGCCCAGCAGCACGAGCCAGAAGCCGAGGCACGCGAACGCGACCGACGGCGACCAGCCGGCGATCGACGACGGCGAGAGCAGGCTCGTCGATGCCTGCCCGAACAGGTAGTGGATCGTCGCGCCGAGGAAGCCGATGGTCGCGAACACCGCCCAGCTCGACCGCTTCGTCGCATACGCGATGGCGACGTAGACGAGCGAGGCTGCAGAGATGAGCGCCCAGTCTGTGTCGCTCGAGTGCCACCAATGCAGGAGCGCCGCGCCGATGAAGATGCCGCCGAGGAAGTGGAACCAGAACGAGGACGGCTCGTCGCTGACGCTTCCGCCG
>JAFALP010000215.1 GCA_019234175.1 Actinomycetota bacterium
GCGCCGGCCACGAACGAGAGCCGCGCAGTCGCGATGTACAGCATCGCGAGGAAGATCCCGTAATACAGAAGCGCGCTCCCGAGATCGTTCGTCACGAAGAGGACGAGCATCGCGCCGCCCCAGATGACGAGGAGCGGGCCCCAGTCCTTGAGCCGCCCCTGCGCGAGCACCTCGCGCCGTTCGCGGAGGTACGCGGCGAGGAAGACGATGAGCGCGATCTTCCCGAGCTCGCCCGGCTGGAACTGCAGCCCGCCGGCGTGGACCCAGAGGCGGGCGCCGTTCACCGTCTGTCCGATGCCGGGCAGGAGCGGCATGAAGAGCAGCGCGATCGCGCCGAGGCCGAAGAGGTACTTGTAGTTCTCCAGCTGGCGGTAGTCGCGGCGCAGCAGCAGCAGGGCGAGGGAGAAGACGACGACGCCGATGACGACCCACAGGCCTTGCTTGAACGCGTTCGACGACGGGCCGAGACGATAGATCTCCGTCAGCCCGATGGCGGTGAGCAGGCCGGCGATCGGGAGCAGGTACGGGTCGGCGTTCGGGACGGTGATGCGCGCGACGACGTGCGCGACGAGGTAGAGCGCGAAGAAGAACGCGGCGTAGGTGAGCGACACGGCCGAGATCTGCGACTTCTGCGAGATGTACACGCTCGCGAAGCCGACGGCGGTGAGGATGCCGACGAAGACGAGATACGCGAGCTCGCGATTGCGATAGCTGAGCGTCAGTGCAGCAGCCCCCAGAGAAGCAGCGACACCGCGATCGCAAGCAGGATGAGGACGCCGAGCACGACGCGGACGCGTGTGGCCGGCGACGGCGGCTTGGCCGTGCGGACGCCGACGTCCTCGCGCGTCTCGCCCGCCTCCGGGAAGACGACGGCGGGCATCGTCGCCGTGTCCTCGACCACGGTGCCGTCGCGGCTCCCGATCGAGAACGCGACCACGGTGATGTTGTCTTCGCCGCCGCCCTTGTTCGCCTCGGCGACGAGCTGCTTCGTCACCTTGTCCAGATCGTCGCCGTAGCGCTTCACGGTGTCGAGGATCTGCCGGTCGTCGACCATGTCGGTGAGGCCGTCGGAGCAGATGAGGAACACGTCGCCGTCCTTCGCGTCGACGGTGAACGAGTCGACGTCGACGTCCGGATCGGTGCCGACCGCGCGCGTGATGACGGAGCGCTGCGGATGCGTCTCCGCCTCCTCCGCCGACAGGCGGCCGCTCTTGAGCAGCTCGTTGACGAGTGAGTGGTCCTCGGTGATCTGCTCCATGTCCCCGTCGCGGACGAGATATGCGCGCGAGTCGCCGACGTGGCCGATGACGACGCCGTCGCCCTCGACGAGCGCGACGGTCATCGTCGTCCCCATCCCCGAGGTGGACGGGTCGGCGTTGGAGCGCTCGTGGACGCGCCGGTTCGCCTCCTGGATGAGCGACGCAACCTTCTCCGGGCCGGTGAGGCGGCCGGGGTCGGTGTCCTCGAGGGCGGCGGCGGCGAGCTTCGAGGCGACCTCGCCCGCCTGTGCGCCGCCCATCCCGTCCGCGACCGCGAACAGCGGCGGCGCGAGCACGTACGCGTCCTCGTTGCGACGGCGTTTCCTGCCGGTGTCGGTGCGCGCGGAGTAGCGGGCGACCGCGGTCACGGCTCGAACCTCAGCTCGGTCTCGCCGACGCGGACGATGTCGCCCTGCGCCAGGCGCCGCGCGCCGTCGATGCGGATGCCGTTCACGTAGGTGCCGTTCGTCGAGCCGAGGTCGAGCACCCAGACGCCGTCCCCGCGCGGCTCGAAGCGCACGTGGCGCGCGGACGCGAACTCGTCGCCCTCGATGGCGACGTCGTTCTGGCCGCCGCGGCCGACGGTGAGCGGCGTCGACTCGACCGGGTACTCCTCGCCGTCCTCGAGCACGGGGCTCTCCTGGACGACGAGCCGTCCGCCGACCGGCTCCCGCGCGGGCATGCCCGCGGCGACCGGCCGCATGATGAAGCTCTCCTGCGCCGGCTGCGTGCGGAACTCGCGCGAGACGGTCCGCAGGATGCGCCAGATGAGCGCGTAGAGGAGGACGAGGAATGCGATCTTCAGCACGAGGAGGACCTCCTCGAGCGTCGTGCTCGCGAGGATCATTCGCGCTCCGTGGAGAAGCCCACCTCGGTCGATCCGACCGTGAAGCTGTCGCCCGGCTCCAGCTTCGCCCGCTTCACGCGCCGCCCATTCACCTCCACGCCGTTCGTCGAGTCGAGGTCGACGATCCAGAAGCTCGTGCCTTCCTGCCGCAGCTCGGCGTGGCGCCGGGAGACGTTCGCATCCTCGATCTGGATGTCGCATTCCCGCGAGCGGCCGAGGACCACCCTGCGCTTGTCCACGCGCATGCGCTGGCCGTTCCAGGAGAGGACGGCCGCCTCGCGCTCGACCGCGGGCTCGGCCGGGGCCTCGTCCGCGGCCGGCGGCTGCACGGGCTTGTAGATCATCGTCGCGCCGGACTCGACCTGCTCCTCCACGTCCTCGCTGCGCGCGCCGTGCCGCGGCTGCACCATGCGGGTCGCGATCCCGAACTCGCCGAGCGCGAGGTCGTCGTCGGTCTCGAGCGCGACGCGCGGCGGCGTCAGCAGCGCATAGCTCTCGCGGCGCGCGTGCTCGCCCAGGTACTCCTCCAGCTCCGAGAGCAGTGAGTTCTCGTACCCGTCGAACTGCTGGCGGTCGTCCGCGGAGAGATACACCGTGTACTCGTTGGGGACGTACACGCGCGAGACGGAGACGACGCGGTGCTCGTCCATCTCCTTCGCGAGCTTGCGCGCCAGCTCGACCGGCTGCACGTTCGTGCGGAACGCGCGGCCGAAGACACCCTCGAAGAGGGCCTCGATCTTCTGCTCGAGCGTCCGCAGCACCATGGTTGCGCGGCTGAGGGTACCCCTCCGGCCCCCGTGTTACGCCCGCCGAGCGCGGAGCGCGACGGCGGCGGCGGTCAGCCAGGCGGCCATGGCCAGCGGAACGGCGGGCGCGGACGGCACCGCCGCCACCGTTCCGACCACCATGACGGTCCCGAGCGCGGCCGCTCCCCAGCGGCCGCGCGCGTGCGCGAACGGGAGCGCGACCGCGACGAGGGCGAAGACGACGGTCTCGACGACGAGGCCGGGATGAGCGCCGAGCGCGCGCAGCAGCGACCCGGCAACGTCGAGCGGATCGCGCGCGCCGGCGACGCCGAGACCGAGCACGTGCCCGCCGACGAACGGAAGGGAGGCGCGGCGGACGCCGGCGACGAGGGCGGCCACCACGACGCCGGCTGCGGCCTGCGCCGCGCGCCGCGGCCCCGCGCGAAGCGTCCCCGCCGCGAGCGGGACGAGCGCGATCGCGCTGAGCGGCGCGAGCAGCGGGCCGAGCGCGAACAGGAGGCCGCCGCGCGGCTCCCGCCAGCTCAGCACGAGCCAGACGGCGGCGAGCACCGCGTAGAGGACGGCGAGACCGAGCGAGACGTTCCCGAGCGGGAGGATCGGCACGGCGAGCGCCAGCGCGAGGCCGGCCAGCGGCCGGAACGCGGTCACGCCCGCGGCGAGCAGCGCGAGGCCGATGGGCCAACCGTGCGGGTAGAACGGCAGCGAGGCCGTCGTCCAGCCGACGAACGCGGCGGCGAGCCCGGCGGCGGCGGCGCGGCCGAGCTCCGTCGGCACGGACACGCCGAGCGCACGGGAACGCTTCCTCCGCCGCGGCGAAGCGGCGCCGCGCAGTGCGGCCGCGAGCTCGCCCGCGCGCGGGCGCCGCGACGGCGAGGGTGAGAGCGCGCGGTCGATGAGCGCGAGTAGCTGCTTCGGCAGGTCCGGCCGCAGCGTCCCGAGCGGCGGCGCTCCCGCCTCGATCGCGCGCGCCGTCTCCAGCACGGACGTGTGCCAGAAGGGATGGCGGCCGGAGAGCGACTCCCAGAGCATCACGCCCACGGCCCAGACGTCCGCCGCCTCCGTCGCCGGCTCGCCGGCGAGCCGCTCGGGCGAGATGTAGGCCAGCGTTCCCGGCACGTCCCCCTGGGCGGTGAGGGTCTCCGCCTCCGCCATGCGCGCGAGCCCGAAGTCCAGAAGCCGCGCCGACGTGCGCGGGCCGTCGGC
>JAFALP010000314.1 GCA_019234175.1 Actinomycetota bacterium
GCGCACGCCGCGCTCGTTCACGATCGCCTCCAGCAGGGTCGTCTTGCCGGAGCCGTTCGGGCCGACGAGCGCGACGTGCTCGCCGCGCTCCAGTGCGAACGACGCATTGCGAAGCAACACGCGATCTCCGATGGAGAGCTCGAGGCCGTCCGTCTCGACGACGATGCGTCCGCTGCGCGCCGGCTTCAAGAACTCGAAGCCGAGCGAGCGCTGCCTGCGCGACAGCAGCGCCACCTCGCCGGCGGCGGCGCCGCGCGCGGCCTGCAGCCGCTCGATCTGCGTCAGCTTCGCCTGCGCCTGCCGCGCCTTGTCCTTCTTCGCGCGGAAGCGCTCGACGAACCGCTCGAGCCGCGCGATGTCCGCCTCGACCCGCGCCACCTCCTTCTGCGCGTGCAGCGCGCGCGCCGCCTTCTCGCGCCGCCACAGATGCCACGGGCCGGGGAAGAACGTCGCACGCCCGGCGGTGAGCTCGAGCGTCGCCGTCGTCACCGCCTCCAGGAACCAGCGGTCGTGCGCGACGAGGATGACGGCCGCGTCGATCGACTGCAGCTCGCGCTCGAGCCACTCCAGGCTGGCCACGTCGAGGTGGTTCGTCGGCTCGTCGAGGAGGAGCAGGTCGGGGTCGCCGCCGAGCGCCCGCGCCAGCGAGGCGCGCGTCAGCTCGCCGCCGGAGAACGTCCGCAGCGGCCGGTCGAGGTCGTCGTCCGCGAAGCCGAGGCCACGCAGGACGGAGGCGGCGTGGTCGCGCCAGCCGTAGCCGCCCGCGTGCTCCAGGCGGGCCTGTGCGGCCGCGTACCGGTTCAGCGTCGCCTGGTCGTGCGTGCCGCCCGCCATCGCCTGCTCGAGTGAGCGCAGCTCCGTCTCGAGCTCGACGAGGTCGCGCGCCCCCGAGAGGACGTACTCCCGAAGCGTCAGCTCCTGCTCGAGCGGCGGCCGCTGGTCGTGGAGCGCGACCCGGGTGCCCCTCTCGAAGGCGAGCTCGCCCCCGTGCTTCTCGGTCTGGCCGGCGAGGATCCGGAGGAGCGTCGTCTTGCCGGCGCCGTTCGGGCCGCCCAGGGCCACGCGGTCCCGCCGCTCCACGGTGAAGGAGACGCCGTCGAAAAGTAACGATCCGGCTAACTCCTTGCGAACGTTCGATGCGATGACGACGGCCATGACGCACCAAGGGTAGTGGGGGGAATATCGTTCCGTCCGTGGCCGACCAGGATCTCGAGCAGCTCTCCATCGACACTATTCGGACGCTCGCCATGGACTCCGTCCAGCAGGCGAACGCCGGCCATCCCGGGACGGCGATGGCGCTCGCTCCGCTCGCGTACCTCCTCTACACGGAGGTCATGAATCACAACCCGGCGAACCCGGCGTGGCCGAACCGCGACCGGTTCGTCCTCTCCGCCGGGCACGCCTGCATCCTCCAGTACGCGGCGCTGCACCTCTCCGGCTACAACCTCTCGCTCGAGGAGCTGAAGCGGTTCCGCCAGTGGGACTCGCTCACCCCGGGCCATCCCGAGGTGCACCACACGCCCGGCGTCGAGGCGACGACGGGGCCGCTCGGCCAGGGATTCGCGAACGGCGTCGGCTTCGGCATCGCCGAGCGCTTCCTCGCCGAGACCTTCAACCGCCCCTACGACGAGATCGTCGACCATCGGACATATGTCATCTGCTCCGACGGCGACCTCATGGAGGGCGTCTCCAACGAGGCGGCGTCGATCGCAGGGACGCTCGGCCTCGGCAAGCTCGTCTACTTCTACGACGACAACTACATCTCCATCGACGGGACGACGTGGATCTCGTTCACCGAGGATCGCGCCGCCCGCTTCGAGGCGCAGGGCTGGCACGTCCAGGTGGTCGAGGACGTCAACGACCTCGCGGTGCTGCGCAAGGCGATCAAGAACGCGCAGGCGGAGCTGTCGAAGCCGTCGATGATCGTCGTGCACTCGCACATCGCGTACGGCGCGCCCGACGCGGTCGACACCGCCAAGGCGCACGGTTCGCCGCTCGGCGAGGCAGAGGTGCGCGCGACGAAGATCGCGCTCGGCTGGGATCCGGACAAGACGTTCGTCGTCCCGCAGGAGGTCGCCGAGCACTTCAACCAGACCGATCGCGGCATCGCGCTCGAGGACGCGTGGCAGCTGAAGGTGAGCGCGTGGTCGGCGAAGTACCCGGGCCTGCGCGAGCGCTGGGACCAGGCGCACACCGGCAAGCCGATCCCGGGCTGGGTGGAGGCGCTGCCCACCTTCGACGTGGGCGAGCCCGTCGCGACTCGAGACGCGGGCGCGAAGGTGATGGAGGCGATCAAGCACCACACGCCGACGATGATCGGCGGCGCCGCCGACCTCGTCGAGTCGACGAAGACCGAGTTCAAGGGCGGCGGGCTCTTCTCGGCGTCGCACGCCGGACGCAACATCGCCTTCGGCATCCGCGAGTTCTCCATGGGCGCGATCGTGAACGGCATCTCGCTGCACGACGGGATGCTGAAGCCGTACGGCTCGACCTTCCTCATCTTCAGCGACTACATGCGCAATGCCGTGCGCCTGTCGGCGCTCTCGCGGCTGCAGTCGCTCTGGGTCTGGACGCACGACTCGGTCGGCCTCGGCGAGGACGGCCCGACGCACCAGCCGGTGGAGCACTACGCGTCGCTGCGGGCGATCCCGTTCCTGTGGTTCATGCGCCCCGCCGACGCCACCGAGACCGTGGGCGCGTGGAAGGTCGCGCTCGAGCGCGAGGACGGCCCGGTGGCGCTCGCGCTCACGCGGCAGAAGGTGCCCACGCTCGAAGGAACGAGCGTCGAGGGCGTCGCCCGCGGCGCGTACGTCGTCCACGACTCGGACGACGACCCCGAGTTCATCTTCATCGCCACCGGGTCGGAGGTCTCGCTCGCGGTCGAGGCGGCGAAGCGCATGGACGTCCCGACGCGGGTCGTCTCCATGCCGTGCTGGGAGATCTTCGAGGCGCAGCCCGCCGACTACCGCGACGAGATCCTGCCGCCGGATGTCAAGGCGCGGCTCTCCGTCGAGGCCGGCGTCGCGCTCGGCTGGCACAAGTGGGTCGGCGACGAGGGCGACTCCATCTCGATCGAGCACTACGGCGCGTCCGCGCCGGGGACGACCGTGCTGGAGAAGTTCGGCTACACGCCGGAAAACGTCGTCGCACGCGCACTCGCGCTCCGCGAGCGCGTCGGCTGAGAGCGGAAGGGAAGGTCACGATGGCTGCTGAATCGAACCTCGACAAGCTGTCCGAACGCGGGCAGTCGGTGTGGATCGACTACCTCTCGCGCGACATGCTGGAGGAGGGCGAGCTCGCGCGGATGATGCGCGAGGATGCCGTCGTCGGCGTCACCTCCAACCCGACGATCTTCCAGAAGGCGATCTCGCACGGCGACCGCTACGACGAGCAGCTGAAGGAGCTCCTCGAGCACGAGCACGATCCGAAGGAGATCTTCCTGCAGCTGTCGTCGCGCGACGTCGAGGCGGCGCTCGACCTGCTCGCGCCCGTGCACGAGAGGACCGGCTACGACGGGTTCGTCTCGTGGGAGGTCGATCCGACGCTCGCCTACGACCGCGAGCGCACCTTCGACGAGGCCATGCGCCTGCACGCGTGGCTCGACCGGCCGAACCTGTACGTGAAGATCCCGGCGACGAAGCCCGGCCTCGGCGCGATCGAGGACTGCGTCGCGCACGGCAAGAACATCAACGTCACGCTCATCTTCTCGCTGGAGCGGTACGCCGAGGTCGTCGACGCGTACGTGCGCGGGCTCGAGCGGCTCGTCGCCGGCGGCGGCAGTCCCAAGGACGTCTACTCGGTCGCGAGCTTCTTCGTCTCGCGCGTGGACACGGAGGCCGACAAGCGCCTCGACGCCATCGGCTCCAAGGAGGCGCTCGCGCTGCGCGGGAAGCTCGCGGTCGCGAATGCGAAGCTCGCGTACGAGCACTACCAGCAGGTGTTCTCGTCGCCCCGGTGGGAGTTCCTCAAGGGGAAGGGCGCGAACCCGCAGCGGTGCCTGTGGGCGTCGACGTCGACGAAGAACCCCGACTACAACGACGTCATGTACGTCGAGGACCTCATCGGTCCCGAGACGGTGAACACGATGCCGCAGGAGACGATCGATGCATTCCAGGACCACGGCACCGTGGACGGTGACACGGTGACGAAGGGCGTGAAGAAGGCGCACGCGCTCTTCGACGACCTCGCGAAGGCCGGCGTCGACTACGACGACGTCGTGAAGACGCTCGAGCTCGAGGGCGTGCAGAAGTTCGCCGACTCGTTCGCCGAGCTGCTCGAAGGCGTCGAGTCCAAGCGCAACGCGCTCGCCGCCGTCTGATGGCCGGACCGGATCTCGTCGATCGCATCTGGGAGCGAGATCCCACCGTCTGGACCGGCGCCGACGAGGCGAAGTGGCTCGGGTGGCTCGACGAGCCGCGCCGCATGCGCGAGCGCGCGGAGGAGATCGCGGCGTTCGCCGCCGCAGTCGCCGCCGACGGGCTCGACACCGTCGTCCTCCTCGGCATGGGCGGGTCGAGCCTGGCGCCGGAGGTGCTGCGGCGCACGTTCGGGAAGGACGCGCTGCACGTGCTCGACACGACGCATCCGCGGGCGATCCGCGAGCTCGAAGGCCTCATCGACCTCCAGCGGACGCTCTTCGTCTCCGCGTCGAAGTCCGGGTCCACGCTCGAGACGCGCTCGCACACCGACTTCTTCTGGAAGAAGACCGGGAACGGCGCGCAGTGGATCGCGATCACCGACCCCGGCTCGCAGCTGGAGGCGCTCGCGAGCGAGCGCGGCTTCCGGCACGTCTTCCACGGCGAGCCGACGATCGGCGGCCGCTACTCGGCGCTGTCCGCGTTCGGGATGGTCCCCGCCGCGCTCGTCGGTATCGACATCGACGCGCTGCTCGCGAGCGGCGAGCAGATGGCGGAGGCCTGCCGGCGCGGCGACGACAATCCCGGGCTCGAGCTCGGCACCGGCTTCGGCTCCGGCTGGAGCGAGGGGCGCGACAAGATCTGCATCGCCGACACGGACGGCGGCTTCGGCTTGTGGGCCGAGCAGCTCGTCGCCGAGTCGACGGGCAAGCAGGGCAAGGGCCTCGTCCCGGCGCCGGGCGAGAGCGCCGACGGCCCCGACCGGCAGGCGGCGATTCCCGACATCCCCAGCCCCGCTGCGCTCGGCGGTGAGTTCTTCCGCTGGGAGTTCGCCGTCGCCGTCGCCGCCACCTGGCTCGAGATCAACCCCTTCGACCAGCCGGATGTGCAGGCGGCGAAGGACAAGACGAACGAGGTGCTCGCCACCGGCAAGGAGCCGGCACTCGAGAACGAGGGCTCGATCGACGAGCTGGTCGCGCAGGCGCGCGAAGGTGACTACGCCTGCATCCAGGCGTTCATCGCGCCGTCGCGCGAGAACGACGAGCGTCTCGCGCGCCTCGCCTCGAAGCTGCGCGACCGCAGCGGCTGCGTCGTCACGCACGGGTACGGTCCGCGCTACCTGCACTCGACCGGCCAGCTGCACAAGGGCGGCCCGAACACCGGCCTCTTCCTGCAGGTCGTCGACGACCCCGGCGAGGAGCTCGCGATCCCGGACAAGCCGTTCGGCTTCCGCCGCCTCATCCGCTCGCAGGCGGAGGGCGACTTCGAGTCCCTGAAGGAGCGCGGCCGCCGCGTCGCCCGCATCCACCTGGAGGAGATCTAGATGCAATTGGGGATGGTCGGCCTCGGCCGCATGGGGGCGAACATGACCGAGCGCCTGACGAAGGGCGGTCACGACCTCAAGACGTACGACCCGAAGGTCCCCTCGACGGCCTCGTCGCTCGAGGAGCTCGTGCAACAGCTGGACGCGCCGCGCTCCGTGTGGCTGATGGTGCCCGCCGGCATCGTCGACTCCATCGTCGCCGAGCTCGCGCCGCACCTCTCCGAGGGCGACACGATCATCGACGGCGGCAACTCCTATTACGTCGACGACCTCCGGCGCGCGAACGAGCTGCGCGATCGCGGCATCCACTGGGTCGACGTCGGCGTCAGCGGCGGCGTGTGGGGGCTGAAGCGCGGCTACTGCCTCATGATCGGCGGCGACGACGAGGCCGTCGAGCGTCTCGTGCCCGTGTTCGAGGTGCTCGCGCCCGGCGTCGACGCCGCGTCGCGCACGCCCGGCCGCGACGGCGACCCCGCTCCCGAGGAGCAGGGCTGGCTCCACTGCGGCCCGGTCGGCGCGGGCCACTTCGTGAAGATGGTGCACAACGGGATCGAGTACGGCCTCATGCAGGCGTACGCCGAGGGGTTCAACGTGCTGAAGCACGCGAACATCGGCCTGCACGCGCAGGAGACGGACGCCGAGACGACGCCGCTGCGCAATCCCGACCACTTCAAGTACGAGCTCGACGTCGCCGCGGTCTCGGAGGTGTGGCGGCGGGGCTCCGTCATCGCGTCGTGGCTGCTCGACCTCACCGCGCAGGCGCTCGACAAGTCGCCGAACCTCGACGACTACGCCGGCCGCGTGAGCGACTCCGGCGAAGGCCGCTGGACGGTCGAGGCCGCCATCGAGGAGGGCGTCCCCGCGCCGGTCCTCGCAGCGTCGCTCTTCAACCGCTTCGCCTCGCGCGGCGAGGCGGACTGGGGCAACCGCGTCCTCTCCGCCATGCGCCAGGCGTTCGGCGGCCACCTGGAGAAGAGCCCGGAGCAATGACCGGAACCGCGGAGCAGGCGAACCCGCTCCTCGAGGGACTGTCGTTCCGGCGGACGCCGGACCCGTGCGCGCTCGTCATCTTCGGCGCGTCCGGCGACCTGACGCACAAGAAGCTCATGCCCGCGCTGTACGCGCTCGCGTTCCGGCGGCTCCTGCCGACGCGCTTCGCGGTCATCGGCGTCGCACGCACCGAGCAGGACGACGACGGGTGGCGCGAGGACATGAAGCACGCGGTGCAGCAGTACGCGCGCGACGAGTTCCGGCAGGACGTCTGGGACGAGCTGGCCGCGAACATGCACTACCTCTCCGCCGACTTCGCCGACGAGGCGGGCGCCGACCAACTCGAGCAGCTCGTCGAGAAGTGCGACAAGGAGATGAATCTCGGCGGCAACCGCGTGTACTACCTCGCGGTCCCGCCGCCGGCGTTTCCGGAGATCGTCGAGGCGCTCGGCAAGCGCAAGAGCCCGACCGGCTGGACCCGGCTCATCGTCGAGAAGCCGTTCGGCCACGACCTCGACTCCGCGCGCTCGCTCAACCGCATGCTCTGGGAGCACTTCGCCGAGAACGAGATCTTCCGCATCGACCACTACCTCGGCAAGGAGACGGTCCAGAACATGCTCGCGCTGCGATTCGCGAACGGCGTGTTCGAGCCGATCTGGAACCGGCAGTTCATCGACCACGTCCAGATCACCGTCGCCGAGTCGATCGGCATCGAGGGGCGCGCAGGCTACTACGAGCAGGCCGGAGCGATCCGGGACATCTTCCAGAACCACCTGCTGCAGCTGCTCGCGATCACGGCGATGGAGCCGCCGATCGACTTCCACGCCGAGTCCGTGCACAACGAGAAGGTCAAGGTCCTGAAGGCGCTGCACACCCCGGGGCCGAAGTCGGTCGTGCGCGGGCAGTACGGCCGCGGCTTCGTCGAGGGCGAGGAGGTGCCGGCCTACCGCGAGGAGGAGGGCGTCGCCTCCGACTCGATGACCGAGACGTTCGTCGCGGCGAAGCTCTTCGTGGACAACTGGCGCTGGGCGGACACGCCGTTCTACGTGCGCATGGGCAAGCGCCTCGCGCGCCGCGAGACCACGATCGCCATCCAGTTCAAGCGAGCGCCGCACCCGCCGTTCGAGGAGACGACCTCGGAGGGGCTGCGGCCGAACGTCCTCCTCGTGCACGTGCAGCCGGACGAGGGCGTGTCCCTCGCGATCGGCGCGAAGGTGCCGGGGCAGGGCATGACGATCCGCACCGTGCACATGGACTTCCTGTACGGCGGCGCGTTCCGCACCGGCATGCCGGAGGCGTACGAGCGCCTCATCCTCGACACGATGCTCGGCGACACGTCGCTCTTCACGCGCTCCGACGAGGTGGAGGAGCAATGGCTCCTCGTCGACGCGATCGTGGCGGCGTGGCAGCGCGACCGGCCCGCGTTCCCGAACTACCCCGCCGGGACGTGGGGGCCGCCGAGCTCCGAGGAGCTGCTGCGCAGGGACGGCCGGTCGTGGCGACGCAACTGAGCGAGTGGACCGGCGAGGGCGTCCGCCTCGCCGAGGTCGACCGCGCCATCGCGCAGCTCCGCGCGTCGACCGCGGGCTCCGGCAGCCAGCCGAGCCTGCGCACGAGCGTGATGACGCACATGGCGTGGATCCCGGAACAGTGGGTGGAGCCGGCGCGCGCCGCGCTGAGCGGGATGGGCGAGCGGCACCCCTCGCGGTCGATCCTGCTGCTGCCCGATCCGAACGCGGGCGTCGACTGCATCGACGCGGCCGTGACGCTCGAGTGCTACGCGGTTCCCGGTGTCGACCGCGAGGTGTGCTCCGAGGTGATCGAGCTCCGGCTGCGCGGCGGGCGCGCGAAGGCCCCGGCGAGCATCGTCGAGCCCCTTCTCATCGCCGACCTCCCGGTGTTCCTGCGCTGGCGCGGAGAGC